>DAOTMJ010000125.1 GCA_035450225.1 Candidatus Hydrogenedentota bacterium | reverse complement strand
ATCTCCGCATGATAGCTTTGCAGGGATTTCGCCCGGCCGTGGCCCTGGCGACAGGCCGCAATGCCTTTGACCGCGGCCACCGCGGCGGCAACGGTGGTGATATAGGGAATCTTGTACTTGATGGCCGCCTTGCGGATGTAAGAGTCGTCGTATTTGCTGAGACGCCCCGCCGGCGTATTGATGACCAGCTGGATTTCTCCGTTTTTAATGGCGTCCACGATATTCGGACGGCCTTCATGCATCTTCAAAATCCGCTCGGCGGCGATGCCGTGTCCGGCAAAATACCGATATGTGCCTTCTGAAGCTTTGATCCTGAAGCCGATCTCGGCGAAGGCGCGGGCGACTTCCAGCATGCCTCCCTTGTCCTTTTCCTCGACCGTAATCAGCACGGTGCCCTCCGCGGGCAGGCTCTGGCCTGTGGCCTCCTGGGATTTGTAATAGGCCAGGCCGAAGGAATCGGCCAGTCCCAGCACCTCGCCGGTGGAGCGCATTTCCGGCCCCAGGAGCGGATCGACTTCCTGGTACATATTGAACGGGAAGACCGCTTCCTTGACGCCGAAATGGCGGAAGGCGTGCTGCTTCAGTTTCAGGTCTTTGAGTTTTTTCCCCAGCATGATCTGCGTGGCGAGCCGCGCCATGGAAATATTGCAGACTTTGGAAACCAGCGGAACGGTGCGCGACGCGCGCGGATTGGCCTCCAGAATGTACACCACGTCATTGGCGATGGCGTACTGGATGTTCATAAGGCCCACCACGCCGAATTCCACGGCGATCCTGCGGGTGTAGTCGTTGATCGTGTCGATGTGGCGAGCCGGAATGCTGATGGGCGGAATCACGCAGGCGGAATCGCCGGAATGGATGCCGGCCAGTTCAATATGCTCCATGACGGCGGGAACAAACGCGTCCGTGCCGTCCGAAATCGCGTCCGCTTCGGCCTCGATGGCGTTTTCCAGAAACTTGTCGATCAGAATCGGCCGCTCGGGGGTCACGTCCACGGCGGCTTCGACATAGCGCTTGAGCAT
>DAOTMJ010000124.1 GCA_035450225.1 Candidatus Hydrogenedentota bacterium | reverse complement strand
ATCCTCGATGGTCTGCAACTGGACGCCCCGTTCGCCCATGTTGATCGGCGCGACGGATTTCGTCTGTGCCGCGTCGTGATTCGCGGCATCCCCGTTTTTCATGTCGTTCATCGTTCTTTCTCCTTTTTTCTGCTGTACTACATGCCTATTTTGCCGCCTTTTTCCGCAACACACGGAAAGTGGCCGGTTCAACAACGTATCCCTTGCGGTCTTGCGTCCGGTAACTGTACTGTACGGGCCCGCACACGCCATAGGTCTGATCGCCGATGGCGGCCTTCAACTGGTTCTCGATTTCGGCGATTTCCAATTGCAGAGATTTCACCGTGGATTTCAGATCGTCCAATTTCGCCAACCGGTCCGTCCACACGGATTCATCGAGCGCGACGGTCCCGCCGTTGTCGGCCGGATGCAACCGTTTGATCGCGTCCGAATCGTATGCGGACCCGGTCGGTTCCGGTTCGCGCCCGATTGCGATGTCCGCCAGAAATTCGCGCCCGGCCCGGATGCAACCGTCGATCAACTCGTCGTCCCGTTCGATGCGCAAAATGTCCAGCCCGCGCGAACCGAGGCCGCGCATGCACACCGCATAGGCGAATGGCGTGCCAAGCACAGCCATTTGCATGTGAATCTGCACGTCGTATTGCAGGGGCGTTTCGCCCGCCTCGAATGCACGGGCCGCGTCCGTCCAGATCTCGGTCGTTTTGATTTCGACGGGAATTTCCTCGCCGTCGATCTCCGCCAGAAAATCCGGCGTGACCCACAGCCATGGCTCAACCGGGTGTTGCGCGGCGGCATATTCGCCCGGATTGCGCACGGCATGGCCCGTCTCGGCGGAGAACCGCCGCGCGATCACCGGTTCCAGCGCGTGGCCGACGTCGAACCGGAGCGAATCGTCCGGCCACGGCAACGCGCCTTTTTTACGATGATACAACTGGTACCGCGATTGGTACCGGTCCGCGCCGACGGCCGCCGCCATTTGCGAACCCGTCAACACCAGCGGGTTCGCGTGCAGGAGCCGCCACTCCTCCTGCGTCATGTTCC
>DAOTMJ010000123.1 GCA_035450225.1 Candidatus Hydrogenedentota bacterium | reverse complement strand
TGCTCGTTCCTTTGGTGGCGGATGCCGTCAAGATCCCCATTGCCGCCGCGGGCGGCATCGCCGACGCCCGCGGATACCGGGCCGCTTTGGCGTTGGGCGCGCAAGGCGTGCAAATCGGAACCCGCTTCCTGGCTTCGAAGGAAAGCACCGTGTCTGAAAAATGGAAAGAAGCCGTCGTGTCTTGCCCGGACGGCGGAACGGCTTTGTTTCCCGTTCAAAAAGTGTTGATGACCCGGGCGATCGTCACGCCGTCGCTCAAAAGACTCCTCGACGACCCCGGCATCGACCTGGAGGAGGCCCTCCATTACGCCGACCGCATTCGCGCCTGGGACACAGGCGATCACGAAAACGCCATCGCCGGCGCAGGCCAAGTGGCCGCCTTGATCCACGATATCCGCTCTGTAAGCGATATCATCAAAGACATGGTTGCTTGAAATCGTTCCGACGTCAATCGACGGAAATGGACCCTTTGCGTCTGGCTCCTTCCTCGTTTGCGACTTTAATCGCCGCGACCACCGCGTCGGGCGTGACGGGAAGCAATTCATTGTGAATGGTTTCTTTCTCGGCGCAGGCGATCGACGCAATCTTGCCGATCTCCGCGTCCGTGAGCCCCGAAAGCCCCAAGTCGCCCAACGTCACGGGCAGGCCGACGGACTGACAAAACGAGTAGACCTCGTCGATGACCGCCATGGACTTGTCCGTCAAGAACAGCGAGACCAAAGTTCCGAAGGCCACTTTCTCGCCGTGATAGGATTGATGCTTTTTGTCCAAGGCGGACAGGCCGTCTTGAATGGCATGCGCCGCGGCCAGGCCCGCGCTTTCAAAACCGACACCGCTCAAAAGCGTATTGGCCTCCACCACATGCTCCAAGGCCGGTGTCACCACATGCATTTGGCAAGCCGTCTTGGCGGCGTGCCCGTACTCCAGGAGCGTTTCATAACACAGACGCGCAAGCGCCTGCGCCGTCATCGAACTGTAGGCCCGGACCATGTTTCTGGCGTGCTTGAGACGGCAGGATTCCGCCTCGAACCAGGTCGCCAGAGCGTCGCCCATGCT
>DAOTMJ010000122.1 GCA_035450225.1 Candidatus Hydrogenedentota bacterium | reverse complement strand
TTCATCCATCGGCGCGATGCCGTTCCCTGTCGGGCCTGGAGCTGGTCAAATCAGCTTTTGACGGCCCTGGCTGGTCATGATGACGCGCGCGGCTACAGGCAATGGCTTGATGCCGGGCGCGCGGTCCGCAAAGGCGAGCGCGCCTTTCCAATTCTCGGCCCGATTACCGTCAAGCGCCGTGAACGCGATTCCGAGACTGGCGAAGAACGCGAGCGCATGGTGCTGGTTGGCTTCAAAAGCATTCCAGTTTTTGGCCTGGACCAAACCGATGTTATTGATACGGAGAAATGGGCCCGCGCGAGTAAGGGCAGCGCGGAATCTGAGCGCTTTATCGCCGGTTTACCGGTCGTTTCCGTCGCGCGCGCATGGGGTTTACACGTAGAAACGTACAACGGCGCAGACAATCGCGCGCTCGGTTACTACCGACACGGCAAAGCTATTGCGCTGGGCGTGAAAAACCTCGCGACATGGGCGCATGAGCTTGTACACGCCGCGGACGATCGTTGCATCGGTGGCCTGAAAAGCGGCCAGCATTTAGATCAGGAAATTGTCGCTGAACTTGGCGGCGCGGTCCTTTTGACAGTGCTCGGCCATGAAACAGAAGCCGATCTCGGCGGCGCTTGGGTTTACATTAAAGGACATTGCGAGCGCCAGAAAAAAGCGCCTATTGCAGTTTGCCAGAAACTTCTGAATCGTATCTGCGATGCCGTCGCCCTGATTCTCGATACGGCTGAAACGCTGCAGCGCGAAACCGAAACGGCGCCGGCCGCGGCGGAAGGGGCGGCCGCATGAGCACCGTTGCGACTACCCGCGCGAAGCTTCCGGTCATGTCCGATGCATGACGCTGCCGAGTCAACGCGCCTGGGTTTGCGCCCGGGCGTGCTACTCCGCAGCGTCAGTAGGCGACGCGCGAGAACACGGAAGGATAGAACATGCCAGCTTTGCACGAGCAATTTAGACCGAAGACCTTTGCCGATTTCGTCGGGAACCCGAAAGCCGTCCGGGTTCTACAGACGGCATGCGAGCGCGGCATCGGCGGCCGGGCAGTATGGATTAGCGGC
>DAOTMJ010000121.1 GCA_035450225.1 Candidatus Hydrogenedentota bacterium | reverse complement strand
CAGTTCGCCGCCGCAGCGGACGACGGACGCCGCCTCACGCTCGCGCGCGCCTTTGTCCGCGCAAAAGCGCTGAACCAACGAACCCTGTTGCGTCGGAACACCACAAGCGACATTGACGCCCCCCTTGCCGACATGCGCCGCCTGATCGCCCAGATCGACGCCTGCGCGGATGTTGACCAGCTTATGGGCGTCGAAGGCTCCATCGCCTCGCTCTATTTCGCCAATTTCGGCACCATGCTTACTGAAGGTCCGGCCCGTGGAAACTTCTCGCCGACATCGCGTAATCGCCGCCCTCCAAAGGATCCGGTCAACGCGATGCTCTCATTCGCGTACGCCCTGCTCGCCAAAGAGACGACGGTCGCCCTGCTCGCCGAAGGCCTGGACCCCTTCTGGGGGTTCCTGCACCGTCCGCGCCACGGGCGTCCCGCGCTGGCGCTCGACCTCATGGAAGAGTTCCGCCCCTTGGTCGCTGATTCATCGGTTCTTTCCGCCATCAACACCGGCATGGTGGCACTGCCCGATTTTGTCATCAGTCCCGCCGGCTGCGCCATGAACGACTCCGCGCGCAAAGCGCTGATCCGCGCCTATGAACTGCGTCTCGACCAGATGATCACCCACCCCGTGTTCGACTACCGCTGTTCATGGCGTTCCGTGATCCGCGTACAAGCGAAACTGCTTGCCAAAGTCCTTCGCGGCGAAATTCCGTCATACTCAGGCATCACCACACGCTGAAGGGTTCGTCATGCGCCGTTTTTATCTGATCTCATACGATATCCCGGACGACAGACGCCGTGCACGGGTCTTCAAACTCATGCGCGGCTGGGGCGAACGTGTGCAATATTCCGTCTTCTGCTGCCAGCTCAATCCCCGGGAAAGACTGGAGCTTATCGAGGCACTGAAAACGCGGATGAACGACAGCGAAGATCAAACCCTGATCGTTGAAGCCGGAACCGTGGAAGGCGAACGCCCCATTCCGGATATTGCCTACGTCGGCAAAGTCTGGCGTCCGGAGCAGCGCTCTCAGATTGTTTGACCCCTAGTTTCGAGCGGTCCGATGGTGTGGAAATC
>DAOTMJ010000120.1 GCA_035450225.1 Candidatus Hydrogenedentota bacterium | reverse complement strand
CCAAGCATGAACTCCTGAGCGCCACGTCAACGGCGGTAGGCACCTATGGCCGCCGCGAAGATTGGGAAGCGCTGGAGGAGCAAGCATACGGTACGAAGGTCCGGAAGCAACGCGAAGCCGCGCAGCGTGAGGCAAACAAGCGCAAGCGTACCGTCGAGCGGTTTCATGCCGCTCTCGACTTTTTGCTCAATAGGAAATCATGACGGAAATCAACGCCGGATCGGTACGTGGTGAATTCAGATTTGACATCGCCAAGGCGATCGCGGACCTGCAAGCCGCGATCAAGGGCGTCAATGAACTCACTACGAAAACCAAGGAAGCCGAGAAAGAGGCCGAGAAAGAGGCTCAGGCGGTTTCCGAGCAGGGCAAGAAGACCGAAGAGGCGGGCAAAAAGGCCGAAGAGGCTGGTAAGAAGATCGACGAGGCGGGCAAGAAAACCGAGGGCGCTGGCAAGCGTTCCCAGGACGCCGGGAAACGGGCGGAGGAAGCAGGACGCAGGCAGCAGGAAGCCGGGAAGAGAACAGAAGAGGCCGGACGCAAGGCGGAAGAGGCCGGAAAACGGGCGGAAGGCGCGGGCAAGCGCATCGACGAAGCCGGGAAGAAAACCGAAGGCGCGGGACGACGCGCCAAGGAAGCCGGTGACAAGGCCAAGGAAGCCGGGCAAAAGATCAAGCAGTCGGGCGACGACGCGAAGAAGGCGTCGCTCGGTACTGGCCTGCTCAACAACGAACTCTCGCGGCTGAAACTCATGTTCACCGGCCTGTCTGCCGTCATGGCGGCAGGCGCGATGCTCAAATTCGCGTCCGAGATCGAGGACGGCTTTGTCGGCGTGAAGCGTACCACCGGCGCGGTGGGCGCGGAATTCGAGAAACTCCGCAAGGAAATCCTGCAACTCTCCGTCGATTTGAAAGGTATCCAGATCGGCGCTCTCCAGAACATCGCCCAGATCGGCGGACAGTTGGGCGTTCCCAAGAGCGAACTCGGACGGTTCACCGAAACGGTAGCCAAGGCATCGCGGGCGATGGACATCGCGGATGACGCGGCGGCAAATTTCCTGGCGCGGATTCAGGTCAACATGAAGGAACCCATGG
>DAOTMJ010000119.1 GCA_035450225.1 Candidatus Hydrogenedentota bacterium | reverse complement strand
AAAAAAGCGGACGGCACAACGGTGGCGGAGGCGCGCGCCCAGCGTCGCACCGTCGGTCTTTTGTCGGAGCTGCGCCGCTTGTTGCGGCCGGAACAAAGGCAAGCGAAGTGTAATAGTTAGACTTGACGGTTTGTTCAGCAATTATGATACTTTGCGCCGGAATCTATTGGCCCAGGGTCTCGCATGAGCGTCGGCCAAAAGATCTGCACCGCAGCCGGTGAAACAGCACGGACACGGCAAATCTTTGGGCCAAGATCGACGCCTGCTGAGACATGCCGGAGGGTTGGACCAATGAAGAAGCGTTTGAATTGTCTGTGGCAAGGAGTCGTCGCCGTCGGCATGGCGGCAGGGTGGATCGGCATCGCTCGAGCCGATGTACTCACCGACGATTTTTCCGGGGCCGCGATAGACGGTAACAAGTGGTTTTTGCCGAGCTATCAATCCGGCCAGGGCCAGTTGGTCCAAACCGCGGGCCAATTGGAGTTTCGAGGAGATGTTTCCCCTGTCTACGGTCGCGCGGGGGCCGGTGTAGTATCCAGGGCGCTGGGGCTGACCTCCGCGAGCTGGTCCGCAGAGGTCAAGATTCGGCTCGACGGTGGCACGGATCCATTCCCGTTTCCGGGAATGAGCAGCAACGATTTCGTTTCCGCCAATTTCATTGTGGAACCGGGAAATCTCGGCACTGGCATTTATGACGAGCACGCCTTTGAAGCGAATCTAGCCTACGTGGACAGATCCATCTTCGGCGGTTCAGGATTCGGCCATGCCCTGCGTCAGAGCGGGCGAATCAATGACGTTGAGAACGACGTCATCGCGTCGTTGAGCTCTTCCGGCCCGGTAATGCTGGGTTTCCGCATCGAATACAACGAAACGACGCGTCGGCTCAAATTCCTCTACGACACCGGTTCGGGTTTTGTCCAGTTCGGGAACGAATTGGACACCACTGCATGGAACATGGTCGCCGGCGATTATTTCTTCATCAACGTGGGCGGCGTCGCGCAAACTTTGACGGGAAACCCGCCGACGACGACGTATTCGGTCGGCGCCGGCCAACTCTATTTCGACGACTTCAATGCATCCGGCGCCGGAATCACGATCATCCCGGAGCCG
>DAOTMJ010000118.1 GCA_035450225.1 Candidatus Hydrogenedentota bacterium | reverse complement strand
TTTGCTCGCAGAGCCGCCGGAGGGATTCAGGCGACGCGAACGTGCGGATGTGGGCCTCGAGCCGGGCTCTGGCGCGGTCCACTTGGTCATCTTGGCCGTGGCGGCGCAGCAGCGCGACGATTGCCGCCTGGGCCGCAGGGTCGAGGTTGTCAATCGCTTCGTCAAGGAACGGGTCGCCCGTGGTGGGAAGCTCGTCCATCTGCCGGCAGAACTCCGCCGTCGATTGCAGCGCCTCTGCGACGATGGATCGAACCAGTTTGGTCAGGTCCTCAATAGTGGCGGGAAGTGTGGTTTGCTCTGTTGGTTTCATGCTGTTCCCCTTTCTGAAAAGGTGGCCGGGGGTGCATGACGCCCAACAGAAGCGCTGTCGCCCTTACGGGTAGACATTCCCCGGCCGGTGAAGTTCGAAGGTAAAAAACGAGATTTGATCCTGTTGGTTCCATGCACCCTTATTGTCGCCGATGTCCGCTTGCCTGCCAAGAAAAATCTGGCAAACTTCGGATATTTTATCCGTGGGCTTTATATGGAAATTCCCAGTTCTTGCCCGAAAAACCGCACTGCTGTGCGGTTTGATTCATGAACCATGCCTTCCGCCTTACGCGCGTTCCGCTAAAGAAACGCGATGCTGCCGCAACAGGTCAACAGCATCAATCCACTGGACGTAGTGATAGTGGCCCTGGCAGTAGTCGTAAACGTAGCACCAACCGTTTTTATCACACGCATCTGCAACTTGTGCGTGAATGATTCGCAGCCTCTCGTCAGTCTCGGGCTTGTCGTGGTCGCCGTAGCGCGGTAGAAGACGCTTGGCTGCCTGTGATTTGATTCGCATTTGGACAGGTATTCTCCAAAATGGGCCGAATGGACTGGTCCACATTCGGCCCAAAACGAGGTGACCACCCTATCATTTTTTGCCGACAACTTGCGGGGCAGGTTCGACGCCGGCCAGCACCTCAAAAGCCGACTTCACGCCTCGGAAATTGCTCTGTAACGTGTCCCGCGCGGAAACCGCGTTGTCGATTTCCGCCGCCACTTCCGGGTTTCGTCGCGCGAACCAGCTTTGTCGCGCTTCTTCTTCGACTTCGGGCGGGACAAGGCGCGCGATTCGCGGCGCGCCGAGGATGCTCACGATCCGCCGGCACGTCGCTGTCCACGTGCC
>DAOTMJ010000117.1 GCA_035450225.1 Candidatus Hydrogenedentota bacterium | reverse complement strand
ATCTCAATCGGCCTTTCACAGAGCGGGCGGGGACGCCCGCGCTCCCGACTGCGCATACACAAACCACGCACTAGAACTCGCATGCTCCCTGTCACTAACCGATTACTGCGACTGGGTTTCCTTTTTCTCACACAAAGGCACTAAACACGAAGTTTTTTGGGGCATGGCTCGGCTGTTTTTTTAACCGCAGATGGACGCAGATTTGTTTGAGGATGGCGTGGCTCGGTTTTTTCGGAACCGCCAAGGCGTCAAGAACGCCGAGACACCCCTGCTTTTCATGGGGTTTCATGTTTCACGGTTCCACGTTGAGCGTTCATCCCTTATTCGCGAATGCGTCCGTTATCGAAGTGCAATACTGCGACAGCCCCACCACATCCGCGCCGACGGAAAGAAAACGGTATCCCATGTCCACCAACTCATCGATCTGATCGGGACCAGCCACCGTACCTGCGAACTTGCCGTGTGCGAGTGCTGCCTCCGCCACGCGCCGCCGCGTTTCCAGCAGTTTCGGATGCGTCCACTCGCCCGGTGCGCCGATCCCGTGGCTGAAATCGCCCGGCCCGAAAAAGAGCATGTCGATGCCGTCCAACGCCGCGATCGCGTCGAGATCATCCAGCGGCTCCGGGTCTTCGATCTGGACGATGACCATCCGTTGCGCGTTTGCCTGCTGGAGGTAATCGGTGAATCCTATTCTGCAATATGCGCCATCTGCATTTCCGCCATCGACCGGCCGCCGCCCGACCGGATGAAAGCGGGTCATGCGCACCACGTTCTGCGCATCGGCGAGGCTCATGATGTGCGGCACCATGATGCCGGCCGCATCCAATTCCAGTGGCCGGATATAATCGCTGTAGCTGCCGCGCGGCACGCGCACGATCACATCGGCGTCATGCGCCTTGGCGGCCCAGACGATCTTCTCGACCGCCGACAGGTCGTTCGGCACATGTTCCCGATCCGTCCACAGGCAATCAAAACCCGCCATCGCAGCAATTTCAGCCGCGCGCGCATCGGCCAGATTCAATTTGAAACAACTCGCGACACCACCCGAACGCAGCTTCGCCAACGTCCGGCTGGGACGCATTTCCAGTTTGCTCATTTTTCTTTTCTTTCCTTTAGAGGCTCTTGTAAAACCCGTTACGTGCAGGTGTGGCACGGGCATCTTGCCCGTGTTTCATGGGCGGGACGCCCATGC
>DAOTMJ010000116.1 GCA_035450225.1 Candidatus Hydrogenedentota bacterium | reverse complement strand
AAACGGGCGTCCAACGGGTGATGCATTGTATGTGACGGTTGATCCGGAAAAGGGCGAGTTCACGTCCTACTCGGTTTTGCCGTTTCCGTTCGCCTACGATTCGGTGCTGCCGTTCGGTGATCCGGTTGAGCTTGAGAACGGTGACTTGATCGTGCCGTGTTATTTCCAGGCGGAAGGGGCTGAGAAAAAGCGGGGTGCGTACAGTCCGCCCGGCAAGGTTGTGTGCGTACGCTACCGGTTCGGCGCGAAAGGTCTTGAGGTCGTGCGGGCCGGCACCCCGGTCGAATGTCCGGAATTGAAGCGCGGGTGCGTTGAACCTTCGCTTGTGGAGTTTAACGGGAAGTTTTATCTGACCGTCCGTTCTGACGAACGCGGGATGTTTGCGGAGAGTGTGGACGGGCTCGATTTCGGCGAACTCCGTGCCTGGTGCTGGGAGGACGGGATACCCATCGGTAACCGCAACACGCAACAGCATTGGATGGTGCTGAAGAACGGGCTGTACCTCGCTTATACGCGTGAAGGCGCCGCGAATGATCACGTTTTTCGCAATCGCGCACCGATTTTTCTCGCGCGGTTCGATCCGGAGCGGAAGTGTCTTATCCGTTCGACGGAGCAACCGCTAGTGCCGGAGTACGGCGCACGGCTTGGGAATTTTCAGACCATTTCCGACGGTGCGGGCGCGTCCTGGCTCGTCACCGCCGAATGGATGCAGCCGCTCGGTTGCGAGAAATACGGCAGCGACAATGCGATCTGGTTCGTGCGTGCCACCTGGCCGGCAACGCGTTCTGATGAAGAAATGAAAAAAAATTAAAATTCCCCGTTGACGCGCGCGGCGGGACGGTGCTAACGTCTGCGGCTCTTTCGGGGCACCCGGCGGCGCAGGCCGCTGGATGCGGACGGAGGCGGGCCGGAAAAAATCGAGAGAAATTTTCCGGCCGGGGGTTGACAGGACGGCGGCGGTTTTGCTAAAGTCCCAACCCGCGCCGCAAACGGTGGATGACGCCGGCGGCGGCGCGAACTTGCTCTGTGAAATCCGGTCGTTCAGGCGCAGAACCGGCGGGTCCAAAAGACGGACCGGCGGGGATGCGGGAGAATAGGAAGCTTGTGAAGCAACTGTCCGGAACGAAGACGAACGAAACGCGCAGCGCGGCTCCGGCCGGCGCGGCGCGCGGAATTTTTTTCTGAGAGTTTGA
>DAOTMJ010000115.1 GCA_035450225.1 Candidatus Hydrogenedentota bacterium | reverse complement strand
GACATGGCAAAGGCAAAGTTTGAGCGGACAAAGCCGCACGTGAACATTGGCACGATCGGCCACGTGGATCATGGCAAGACGACGCTGACGAGCGCGATTACGATGGCGCTGGCGAAGAAGGGCATGGCGCAGGTCATGGCGTTCGACCAGATTGACAAGGCGCCCGAGGAGAAAGAGCGCGGGATCACGATCGCGATTGCGCACGTTGAATACGAGACGGAGAAGCGGCATTACGCGCACGTGGACTGCCCCGGCCACGCGGACTACATCAAGAACATGATTACGGGCGCGGCGCAGATGGACGGATCGATCCTGGTGGTGGGCGCGGACGACGGCCCGATGGCGCAGACGCGCGAGCACATTCTTCTGGCGCGCCAGGTGAACGTGCCGGCGATCGTGGTGTACATGAACAAGATTGATTTGGTGGACGATCCGGAATTGCTGGACTTGGTCGAGTTGGAAGTGCGGGAGTTGCTGACGAAGTACGAGTTTCCGGGCGACGAGATCCCGGTGATTCGCGGATCGGCGCGCGCGGCGATGGAAGGGCGCGACCCGGAAATCGGCGAGCAGTCGGTGTTGAAGCTGATGGAGGCGGTGGACGCGTACATTCCGACGCCGACGCGTTCGTTGGACAAGCCGTTCCTGATGCCGATCGAGGACGTGTTCACGATTACGGGCCGCGGGACGGTGGTGACGGGCGCGATTGCGCAGGGCGTGATCCATGTGGGCGACAAGGTGCAGTTGGTCGGCGTGAAGAGCGAGATCAAGGAGACGGTGGTGACGGGCGTGGAGATGTTCCGGAAGATGCTCGACGAGGGTCAGGCCGGAGACAACGTGGGCTTGCTGCTTCGCGGCGTGGAACGCGACGACGTGGTGCGGGGGATGGTGGTGGCGAAGCCGGGTTCGATCACGCCGCACACGAAGTTCGAGGCGCAGGTGTATGTGCTGACGAAGGAAGAGGGCGGCCGCCACACGCCGTTTTTCAACGGGTACCGTCCGCAGTTTTATTTCCGGACGACGGACGTGACGGGCAATCTGAACCTTCCCGAAGGCGTGGAGATGGTGATGCCGGGCGACAATGTGCAGATCACGGCGGAATTGATCACGCCGATCGCGATGAACGAAGAGCTTCGGTTCGCGATCCGCGAAGGCGGACGGACCGTCGGCGCGGGCGTCGTCTCGAAGATTATCGAGTAA
>DAOTMJ010000114.1 GCA_035450225.1 Candidatus Hydrogenedentota bacterium | reverse complement strand
ATCCTCGATGGTCTGCAACTGGACGCCCCGTTCGCCCATGTTGATCGGCGCGACGCTTCTCGTTTCCTGGCGCATTTCCTGTTTCGTTTCATTCGATTCGTTTGACATAGTTTTTCCCTCCTGTTTTGGTGTACTGCTTGTCTATTACGCTATTTCTTCGCAGATTTCCGCAACACGCGGAAGATCGCGTCCTGAACGACATACCCTTTGCGGTGCGTGGTCTTGAAACTGAACCGCCATGGCCCGCATTCGGCGAACGTGTGATCGCCGATCTCGTTTTTCAGAGAGTTTTCGATCTGAACGATCTCTTCGTTGATTTCTGCGGCGCGCCGTTTCAGATCGTCCAACCGCTCGATACGATCGAGCCAGCCGTCCTCCGGCAACTCGATAGTCGATCCGTCATCGGCTGGATGCAGCCGCGCGATGAGTTTCGCGTCCGCGTCGCTTCCGGTCGGCGCCGGTTCGCGGCCGACGGCGATATCGTTCAGGAACTTCGCGCCGATGCGCAGGCAACCCTCGATGAGTTCATCATCGCGTTCAACCCGTATAATGTCCAGGCCGCGCGAACCGAGGCCGCGCAACGCCGCGATGTATCCGAACGGCGCATCCATCGTGGCCATCTGCATCTGAACCTGTACGTCGTAATGAATGGGGACGCGGCACGCTGAAAAATCGCGGGCCGCTTCGGTATTGGTTTCCGTCGTTTTGATTTCGACGGGCGCCTTCGCGCCGTCAACAATGGCGATGAAATCCGGCGTCGAAACCAGCCAGTCGTAAACTGGATGGATGGCGACCGTATACGGGCCAAGGTCGACCACGACGTGGCCCATGATGCGTGAGAATTCCTCGGCAATCACGGGTTCCAGCGCATGGCCCACGGCGAAACGGAGATTGTCTGCATCGTCTCGGTGCGTGTCGCCGCGTTTACGATGGAACAATTCAAATGAGCTGACATACGGGTCAACGCCGACTACGGCTGGCATCTGGCTGGCCGTGATATAATCGGGCGAATAATGCAGATCCAGCCATTCCCTTTCTGCCAGTTCGCGGGTTTTCATATCCGGCACCTCTCGCCGCGCCGCGGCACGCACCTCTTTGTGACATTTCCAATAGTTGGCCATCATTATAGTACAGTCTCCTCATCATATATTTTCCCTCCGACGTTCAGGTCGGCGGGCAGCTCGGTGATCGGGCAGCCGCGCAGGTTCAGACTGCCGCCG
>DAOTMJ010000113.1 GCA_035450225.1 Candidatus Hydrogenedentota bacterium | reverse complement strand
TCGGCGGAGTATACAGGAATAGCCGCCGCGGATTCGATGCCGCCGCGATTTTTCGGCCATTTTGCGCGCGGGGAATGGCGCGTGATAGGATTTGTGTTGTAACAAACTGATGAAAAACAAAGGTTTGGATGTATGGCCACTCGTGAGATACTCCTGTATCCCGACGAACGGCTCGCGCGCAAGGCGGCGCCCGTAAGCGAATTCGGGTCCAAACTGCGGCGGCTGGCGGAGGAGATGCTCGAGACGATGGAGGAATTCGACGGAGTAGGACTGGCTGCCCCGCAGATTGGAGAATCGCTCCGCCTGTTTGTCCTGCGCGAACCGGAAAAGAATATCGAAATGTGTCTTGTCAATCCGGAATTCGACGAAGGCGATGGATACGAGACCGCCGAGGAAGGCTGCCTGAGCGTGCCGCAGATTTACGCGCCGGTTCGGCGTTTCAAACGGATCCGCGTGCGCGCCCAAGACGTGCGAGGCAAACCGCTCGATTTCCATGCTGAAGACCTGCTCGCGCGCATCATCCAGCACGAGACGGATCACCTTGACGGCTTTGTCTTTCTGGACCGCGTGGATGTGATGACCCGCGTGGCCAAAACCGAGGAATGGGAACATTTGCGCGAGCAGATCCTGTCGGGCGCGGTCGCGCGCTAGGTCCTGCCGGACGCAATGGGGGTTTCGATGCTTATTCAGTCGCCCGCGATGCAGGCCTTGATTGACGCCCTGCTCAATCTGCCAGGGATTGGCAAACGGTCCGCCGAACGGCTCGCGATGCACCTCCTAAGCGCCCCGGAAGAAGAGGCGGAGGCCTTGATCCAAGCCATCGGAACCGCCCGCAGGGCCATCACCCAATGCGCCGTGTGCTGCAACCTTACCGAGACCAACCCGTGTCCCGTGTGCGAAGACCCGCGCCGCGACCGGAGCGTAGTGTGCGTCGTCGAACGGCCCACGGGCGCGATCGCCCTCGAAAAATCCGGCAACTACCGCGGCCTGTACCACGTTCTGCACGGCGCGCTGAGTCCGTTGGACGGCATCGGCCCGTCGCAACTGCGTATAGACGCGCTCATGAAACGGCTCGAAAGCGGCGAAATCCGGGAGGTGATCGTCGCGACGAACGCGACGGCGGAGGGCGATGCCACGGCGATGTACCTCTCCGGGCTGATTGCCCCGCTCGGCATCGCCGTCACGCGTATCGCGCAGGGCGTCCCCACCGGCAGCGGCCTCGAGTTCGCCGACGACAT
>DAOTMJ010000112.1 GCA_035450225.1 Candidatus Hydrogenedentota bacterium | reverse complement strand
CGCGCGCGCCTGTGGTGGCGGTGGCGGATAGTTTTGCGGATGACGACATCCCGTTTTAAGGAGAAGACGATGGACATTGAACAAATCAGGGGGGCTCGGCGCGAAATGGAAGGCTCAATCCGAGCGGCAGTTTTCGAAGCCATGACGGCGTTCCACGCGAAGACCGGCATGTGCCCGCACAGCATAGACATTTGGCTGGTTGATGTGACCACGATAGACGCGCGCGAAAAGCAGTTTGCTGTCGGCGAAGTGCGTGCGGACGTGCCGCTGTGACGCACAACGCCTGCGATAACCGGCGCGGCGATGCCGGTTGGAAATGTGACGCGGCTGTTCCGCGTCCGGTTGATTGCCTTGTTAGGCGGCACTTTTTGGAGATTGACCTATGAACGACGAAGAACTGCATAAAGCGTGGGTTGACGCGTGCATGGAGGTAGCGCACGACTTCGCGGAAGAATACTGCAACATGCAGTGCGACGGCACGCGAAGTCACCTTGAAGCCGCGACCGCGCGCCGGACAAAGCTGCGCGACATGCTATGGGATGTGCCGGCCAGCATGGCGCTGACGGACCCGGAACTGCGGGCCGGAGTGGAGTTGCAGCGCAAGGAAATTGACCGGCTGAAACAGCAACTGCGCGACGAAGGCGACCGGATTGCCGAATTGAAACGCGCCATTGAAGCGATGCGCGTAGCTGGCGGATCGGTTGAATTTCAGATTGCGTTCGACATGGCGAAGGCGCTGATTGTGACGCCTAACACCGGAATTCAGCGGCCCGGAACGGGTCCGCTGGAATGACTAGTTGGGCGTTTTGGCGACCGATTGGAGAATTGGAAATGCAAAACATACTCTGGCGGGAAACGATGCAGCGCATGCTGACACGCATGGAGGAAACAGACCGCTGGCCTGCGATATGCGACGAGGCGCGGGCCGTCCTGTCGCTGGCGAATGATGCCACCAGGGAGCCTGCCGCCTACCTGTGGGGCGGCTGCCTCTGGCGCACGGACGAAATGGGGCGCGGCAGGCCTGGGGCAGTCGAACTGTATCGAGCGCAAACGCCGCTGACCGATGCCGACATTACCGCATTGCTTCCGATATGGCAGCATGGATCATGGACGCTGCCAGACTACGGCAGATGGGTAGCGCGGGCCGTCGAGCGGGCGCACGGGATCAAGACATCGCCCGCCCTATGCCTATAGCGTCATCAACGCGATGGCATGGCTTGGGGCATAACAACGAAGCTCACCGGAAGGACGCCGCAGGCGGCCTGTCCGGTGGAGCGGAT
>DAOTMJ010000111.1 GCA_035450225.1 Candidatus Hydrogenedentota bacterium | reverse complement strand
CTGTCTACACATTCTTGCCTCCGGAGAAGTCCAATTCCAGCGCGGGCGGGACATACCGATGAATGGAGTACGTTCCAATTTTTTATGACGTATACAAGAACGAGGGTCAATAAATAAGCATTCTGCGAAATAATCCCATTTCAGTTGATATAAATAGTGAAAAAGTTTATGATGAATTCA
The DNA here is from genome assembly GCA_035450225.1 of Candidatus Hydrogenedentota bacterium. Classification (NCBI taxonomy): domain Bacteria; kingdom Pseudomonadati; phylum Candidatus Hydrogenedentota; species Candidatus Hydrogenedentota bacterium. The sequence goes on along the minus strand of DAOTMJ010000111.1, from coordinate 1,123 downwards.
TTGGTATAACCATTTTTGGAGATGTTGAGATGAACACGAAAGGTTTTACCCTCATCGAGCTGTTGGTCGTCATCGCGATTATAGGTATTCTCGCGGCGATTCTTCTGCCGGCGCTGGCCCGCGCACGGGAATCGGCCCGTCGGGCCAGTTGCCAGAACAATCTCAAACAATGGGGCCTCATTTTCAAGATGTATGCGAACGAGTCGCCCGGGCAGAAATATCCGCCGGACGAGATAGAACTGGGTTGCGGTTCGCGTCCGTGCATTTCATTCGGTCCGCTTGTATCGTCCGTTTATCCTGAATACTTGACGGATCCGGCGATTGTTTTTTGCCCGTCGGACTCGACGGACAAGTTGTCGGATCATTACGATCCGGTGGACGGGCATCTGACGCTGACGGACAAGGTGGACGGCGGCGGCAAGCAGAGCGTGGAGGCCATTGGCGCCAGTTACACCTATGCCTATCACGTTTACGATCACCTCAGCCATGATCCGGTCACGGGCCAATATCCGATGATGGAAATACCGGCGTTTCTGCTGGAGGTGGTGAGCCGGTTGAACCTGCGCCCGCTGGATCCCTCGATTACCCATGGCCCCGCGCAGTTCATCGAGGCCATGTATGATCTGATCCAGAAAACGACGGGGCCGTTCCAAGCCAACGATCCCGCGGCGTTTCTGGCCGCGGTGGACATGGACCGGCGCGTGTCGCCGGGCAACGGAAACGGCGGGGGCGACACGGTCTACCGTGTTCGGGAAGGCGTCGAGCGCTTCCTCATAACGGACATCAACAATCCGGCGGCCAGCGCCAAGGCGCAAAGCGGCATCTTCCTGATGTGGGACAATGTCGCCACCGTCGCATCCAAGTTCAACCATATCCCGGGGGGATCGAACGTGCTGTACATGGATGGCCACGTCGCGTTCGTGAGATATCCCGCCGAACCGCCGGTCAACGAACTTTGCGCCGGGTTCATGTACATGTTCGACTTCGCAAGCGATTGATGGTTGGCAGACGAAGTTTCTAATCGTCCAAGTTCAAGCCGTTGCAGTTGTCCTGGAAACCTCTAAGGGCTATCAGTGCTGTCCAAAATCATTGCTGTCAAAAAGAATTGTAAAAAACCATAATA
>DAOTMJ010000110.1 GCA_035450225.1 Candidatus Hydrogenedentota bacterium | reverse complement strand
CGCCAAGTTGGAAGCGAAGGCAATCATCGCAAAGCTGGATGCGGAAGAGAAGGCGCGGGGCTAGATACCCGCCGCCGCCGCCTCGATGTGCCCGTACAGGCTCGTATCGTTGTTTGGCAACGAGATAACGGGCGCGTCGAGCGCGGCAATGGCATGGCGGGCCTGTTCCTTTGCGTCAACGCAAAACTCCCCGCCGCCGATGTAATTACCATAGATGGACCGGCACAAGATTCCATCGCCCGCCTCGGTGTCCCACGGAACAAGGCCCAACGCCTCGATGTACTGCGGGCCGCTGATCGGAACCGGATAATGCGTGTTGTAATTGAGGGTTGGCAGGCCAAGGCGAAGGCACTCTAGGTAAGTTTCGCGGGTTCGCTGGCCGTAAACCGTTTCGATGCGCCCTCGCTCCAAATCTCCCTTGTAGCGAAGTGGCAGCGCGGCCAAATCCATATCGCGCATTATGAACTGGTCGTCGCTCATCAAAACAAACCGCTCTGTGATTTTGGAAAGGTGCGCCGCCAGAAGACACTTGCGAGTCATGTTCGCTTCGCGGTTTTTGACATTCGGATCGTGGAACGGTACATGGTTGACCCCCTCCAGTACGCCAGGCTCCCCGCCAATCACGAAAATCTCCCCCAGATTCTTTCCGTGCTTCCGAAGAAGCCGGATGGACAGGTACAAATCGCGGGTATCGGAGCCGTGGAACAGGTAAACCACATCGGCCTTGCCATTTTTGGCGCGAGATCGCGCCGCTTTAGCTTCTACTGAATTTGGATAATCAAGCGCAAAGTTCCACGGGAGGGCGTGGTTGAAGTTCTGGAACATTCTGCACTCAAAATCGAGCGTGATGCCGTGCTTTCCTTTCATCCAGAGCCAAGCCCACACCGATTGGTCGCAACTGTACACCCCCTCCGGCACCCGCTCGGCAATCGAAATAGCATCCTCGATAGCAAGCAGGAGCGAGTCGCGCTGGCCCATCATCATGCCGCCATTGAGATATTTCCATTCCGCGAACGTGCGGCACTCCGCCTCGCTGTGCTTTTTGATTGCAACGGTTTCATCGTGCGGGTCCGCGCCATCGCCTATCGCATAGTGGTTCCATTGGGCCATCTTGTACATCAGCTTACACTCGGCCCCAAATACGATCTTGCCGTCATAGTGGCGGTTGTAGGCCGAATCGAGGGTGAGCATGGAGCCGCAAAGCAGTACATCGTCGGCATCGAGGGCCAGGATGTAGGGTTTGGCCTTGCCCGAAAGGATATGGTCGCGGAGCAAATACAGCTTGTTGAAATGACTGCGCCGCGAATACTCCGCGTCGGTCATGTGCCCGCCAAGGATCGTCAATGGAACGCC
>DAOTMJ010000109.1 GCA_035450225.1 Candidatus Hydrogenedentota bacterium | reverse complement strand
TGGCCCCAACGCGCTTCGCCGGCACGGACACCCGCGCCCCGCCTTTTTCCATTTCGATCTCTTTTTCCATTTTGTTTCTCCGTTAGCAGAACGCAGGGTTTCTAAAGTGAACGACAATCGACATGCCCATGAAGTTGGCCCCGTCGCCGCTCATAGGGGCGTCACCGCCTTCCCACCGCAACGCCCAGTCAGCAAACGTGGCCGCGTTGACGTTGGCTTCCAGTTCGTCCTTGAATGCGGCGTAGACTTCCGCCGATTCGTTTCCCTTGCGGAACGCCCCGAACAGCTCCATCAGCACGCGCTCGGCTTCTTCGTACATGGCGCGGACCTGCGAATGGTCCTGATCGTCATCGTTCCACGTACCGCAGATGACGCGGCAGGTGGCAATCTGGATTGCCGGGTTGCCGTCTTCCGTGGCGGGGGCGGCGCACTGGACGCTCACCATTGGGAAACTGCGGTCCTTGCTTTTCTTCCACGTCGGGTCGGATGCCAGCGACTGCCAGGGGCGAACCACTACGCCCTCGCCCAGCGTGGCGAACTGGCGCAACACGGCGGCAACAGCGATCTCGATTGCGGCGGCGGTGTTCATTTCGCTCCCAGTTTCTTCACGGCCTTGTCTGTTATCTGCCGCTCCATGTTACGGGCGGCCCTGGCGAACGCGGTTTCCACGGCCTGGGGGCCGCCCTGTAGCGCGGCGGTCGCGTACTCGACCCGGCTGACAAGGCGGGCCTCAGGGTTGTCACCCCGGTACACGCCGCGCCCGTATGACAACTGATCCCCTTTTCGGCGGGCGGAACTGCTTGCCCCCTGTGTGCCGATTCCGCGCAACGCAAGGCCGGCAGCCGCCGCCGCGCTTCTCCAAGCCATCTTGGCCAACCCACGGCGTCCGATGATGACGCGCTTGTCCCGTTTGGCCGCGCTCTTGTCCTTTGCCCAGATGCGGAAATCCTTGCGGACACCACCCTGCAAGCTAGTCACCTCAAACTCGCGGTTTACATAAAACCGGCCGCGCTTTTCATCGAACTTGCGGTTGCCGCTCCACTGTCCCGTCTCCCTAAAATCTCTGTGCTTTGGCGCAACCCGCGTACTGGCCCCGATGGACGCGGCAACGGCTGTAGCAGCCGTCCTGACCGCCTGCCCCATGCTCATGCCGATGGACCGTTGCGCCCGGTCGATCTGCCGGAACAGCGCGTCCACGTCGGCGCGGGGAAACTCGATTGACACGGCTACGGGCATCAGGCGTACTCCGCTTCAAGGGTGAGGCCGTAAATGCCGTCCGTGGGGCCGCTGACGGCCACAATCCGCGCGGGCTTCCACCCAGCATCACCTGGACGCTGGAACAAAATCGCCTGGCCTTCCGGCTTCCCATTCCCAAACGCCTCAACCCAATCGGCCTCTAGTACCTTGATCAACGACGCAACCGCCATCAACTGACCCTCTTCCGTGTTCGTTCGCGTTGTATCGAAACGACCGCACAGGCATCTGTCTAGTTGCTTGCGACCGATTCGGATGCTCGCCCGCATG
>DAOTMJ010000108.1 GCA_035450225.1 Candidatus Hydrogenedentota bacterium | reverse complement strand
AGCCGGGCCTTCAGTTCATCCCTCGTGCGCGGCGGCGCGGCGGCGGCAACCGAATTCGTTACGTCAATCGGCGCAGGCGTGTCTTGCGCCTCCTCGGCAAACGATAAGCCCTTCAGGACGTCCGGGTATGCGTCGCGTAACGCGAATGCGCGGGCGCGCATCTGAAGCATCCGCTTCGGATACTGCGTCCACGGCCCTGCTTTCGCCCACAGCCCGGCCCGTTTCGCGTCGTTTACGCTGAACGTCTGCCGCGTGGCAATCGGCGACCCGGCCCGCTGCGTCTCGCATACCGCAGTAAGCGTGTCGCCTTCGCCTTCAAACCATTCGTTGAGCGATGCGCACAGCCCGCTTGATCGAACGAGTCCGATGGCCGCGTCGCCCCAAACGGACGGACGGCCGTTGATCACAGCGATATTCTGCACCGCCTGCATCGGGCGAAGCCCGATTTCAAGGCCCATTTCGACGGCCACGAGTATGGACTCCGGCTTTTCCATGCCTTTTGGCGCGAAGCCCGATCGCGTAACCGCCATTGCGAACCGATAGAGTTCGTCTATGGTTCGCAGTTCAACGCCGCGCTCGCCCATGGCAATTTGCGCGACAGCCTTGGACTGGGATTGGCTATTATCATTCGTTTCGTTGGTTGTCATGATTCATTCTCCTTTTTTGATACTTTCCGCAACGCGCGGAAAATGGTTGGCTGGACAACATAACCTTTTCGTTCCTGTGTCCGGTACGAAAACGACACGTCGCCGCACACGGCGTAGGTGTGATCGCCGATGGCAGCCTTCAACTGGTTTTCAATCTCGCAGATCACGTCATTGATCGCTTTTGCTTCACGCTTGGCCTGTTCGAGCCGTTCGAGCCGTTCGCGCCATTCATCAACATCGAGCGTGACCGTGCCGCCGTCGTCGGCTGGATACAGATGTCGAATGGCGTCGGAGTCGGCGTCCGTGCCGCCCGGTTCCGGTTCGCGGCCAGCCGCAATATCGCCTAAAAACTGATGGGCCGCGACAACGCAACCGTTTATCAGTTCGTCGTCGCGTTCCACGCGGACGATATCCAGCCCGCGCGATCCGAGGCCGCGCATGCATACCGCATAGGCGAACGGGGAATTCATTATGTACATCTGCATTTGGATCTGAACATCGTACTGGAGCGGCGTATTGCCCGTCGAAAACGATTTCGCCGCTTCCGTAAACGATTCCGTCGTCTTGATTTCGACGGGGATATCCACCCCGTCTATCTCAGCGATAATATCCGGCGTGGCCCAGAGCCACGGGTGAGCAGGATGCTGGATGGCCGCGTACTCGCCGGGGTCGCGAACCGTATAGCCGGTCTCGCGCGCGAACGCATCCGCGATAACCGGTTCCAGCGCGTGGCCAACAGCGAATCGCAACGATTCGTCCGGCCATGAAAGATTGCCCTTCTTGCGATGGTACAGCATGTAGCGCGTGCAGTACCGATCCGCACCTACTGCCGCCGGGACCTGTGATGCGGTCAACACCAGCGGGTTCGCGTGCAGGAGCCGCCACTCCTCCTGCGTCATGTTCC
>DAOTMJ010000107.1 GCA_035450225.1 Candidatus Hydrogenedentota bacterium | reverse complement strand
TTGACGCAATACGGCGCAAACTGTCTCCAGTTGTTTCAAACACTGGAAAAGGGGGCGGGTTATGGGCTTAGAAATCAGGCGCGGGCGTGACGGCGAACTCCGTAAGCACTGGTACGCTTCTTATGTGGACGGCAACGGCAAGCGGCGCGTTATCGCGCTGACCGAACCCTTGCCCGTCAAGCACTTCCCCGGATCACTGAAAGCGACCGGGGACACCGTTTTTGAGGCGAGCCGGGCGCGGGCGCAAAAAGAACTCGAAGCCTATCAGAGCGAGGCGAGGCAACAAGGCCGGGCCGACCACCTGACCGCGCAACTTATCGAAAGCAAAACCGGGCGCAAGTGGAAGGAAACCCCGCTTGCGGCTTTGCCCGACATAATCACGGGCGGGAAAAAAAGGCGGGCGCGGTCACAACAACACGAGACTTGGAAGCGGGGAGCGGTGGAAAAGTTCACGGCTTGGGCTTCTGGGCGCGGGCTGGTCACGGTTCTGGAGGTAACGCCGGAAGTTGCGCAAGCTTATGTTGCCAGCCTATACGAGCCGGACACGGAAGGGCGCACACGGACGGCGGCAAGCATCCGCAAACATAAGGCGGTAATCGGGCGGGCGTTGCGGCAGGCGTTGCCTAACGGCGTTGAAAACCCATTTACGGGCGTTGATGTAGAGACCACCGACGGCGACCGCGTTTACAACCGCGAGCCGTTGAACCCCGGCGAGATCGAAACTTTGCTTGCGGCGGCGGCGGGCGACCGCACGGCGTTTGATTTGATCGTTGCCGGGCTTTCGACAGGCTTAAGACGCGGGGACGTGTGCCGCCTGCGCTGGGCTTCCGTTGACCTGCGGGGCGGCGCGTTGAAGCTGACCACGTCCAAAACGAAAGCCGAGCTTTATTTGCCCATCATGCCGCGTTTTAGGGAAGTGCTTGAAGCGAGGCTTGCGGAACGTGTCGAGGGCGCGGCTTTTGTGTTCCCGGAAGCCGAGCGGGAATTGCGGACAAACCCCGGCGGCGTGTCGAGGCGTATAAAGAAAGCTTTCGCGCTGGCGTTTGCCAAGCCACAGGACGCGCCACAGGCCGCACAGGACGCGCCGGAGCGTGTCCCCCTTGCCCGCATACTCCCCCAAGTGCTGCAAGCCGTACAGAGCGCGAAAATGACCGAAACCAAGCGGGCTAAGATGCTTGACCTTTTGCAACGTCACGCGGCTGGGCAATCTTACCGCGACATGCAAAAGGATTGGCGCATTTCACGCGGCAGCATTTCAGGGCTTTTGCATGAGGCCGAGCAGGTTGCGGGCGTTCGCTTTCTCCCTGAAACTAACGGCACGGGAATAAACGCGGCAATTAGAGAGGTCACACGGACGCGGCGGGCGGTTGGTTTGAAATCCGCAAGCCGCTATGACTTCCACGCATTACGAACATCGTTTGTGACAATGGCGTTAAACGCCGGAATGAAGATCGAGATGCTAAAGGCATTGACCGGACACAGCCTTGTTGAAACCGTTTTGCGGTTCTATTACAAGCCCAAAGGCACGGACGCTAGAGCCGAGCTAGAAGCCGCACTACCCGACGTCTTGACCGGGCGCAACGGCGCGGCCCCCCGTCAGATCGGCGCGGGCG
>DAOTMJ010000106.1 GCA_035450225.1 Candidatus Hydrogenedentota bacterium | reverse complement strand
TGGAAGCGGAGTTTGCGTAATGGCCGTCGTGCTTACAGCGACAGTAGACACTGCGCAGGCCGATGCGCTTTTTGAGCAAATAGACCGCAACCGCGCCGTGCTAGGCAAGGGGATGCGCGAGTCTATACAGTGGGGCGGATCGCTTTTGGCCAGCTCTTTGGCGGCAAGAACCACCGTGTCGGAAAAGAGACGCGAGGTCGTCAATCTCCCTATCCAGCGCCTTACTCGCTCAAGAGAAGCAGACCGGCGCTATGCCCGCTTCGGCGTCAAGAAGTGGATTGCCGGCGCACAGGTGGTTAAGCCGCTAAAGAGGGGAGGGAGAGGCTTGCCGCCATACACCACGATTTCAGAGGCCAAGAAAGACCGGCGCACGATTATTGGACGTCGCGGCCTTGCGAAGAAGTCCTGGGCCATCATGGCGAACCGCATGGCTACGGGCGGAACCGAAGCCATCATGGGCGTCAAGGATGCTTCGTCGGTCAATTGGAGCGGGGGCTACGTCAACCCTTCCGTGCGAATGACGAACCGCCTGCGCTATATGGAAAAGGCGCTTGAAGGCGGCTACTCCGCCGTGCAGTCGGCAATCAACGCCGCCGCGAACAAGATGGAACACGAAATCGGCCGCAAGGCGGCGGAAGCCTACGGTGCATCGTGAACGTCGCGCGCGCAATCGAAATGGCCTTTGCCGACGTGTTCCGCACCTACGCCGAACTCGGCGCGTCGTGCGTCGTGCGGGCGTGGCAGTCGTTGCCGCTGGACCCCGTATGGGAAAAGCTCGCAGCCGATAGCAAAGACCGCGCCTTTCCGCTGGTGGACGTGCGGTGCGGTTCGCCGCGTTTCGACGCCAACCAGCGCACGATGTACTCCGAGACTCAGATCCTTTGCGCAACCAAGACTGACGACGACAAGAACCACGCGCAGATTCAAAGCCTGTACGGAGAAATCCAGCGCGTTTGCGATTTGCTATATGCGCAGTTCATCGCCGGGAGAGATGGTGATGAGCTTGCCAGATTCAAAGCCGTCCTGACCGCCGAACTTGGCGCAACGTTCCATTTTGGCGGGTTCACGTGGGGCGAGGGCATGGCGCCGGCAGACATGGACGGCGCGAACATGATCGGAATAGCGGTTCAGACGCATTTCAGCCGAAGCGACTTTTAACGAATTAAAATTAAAAAAGAAACCGGAGAACGAAAATGGAAACAACTGGATTTGGCGGGAAAACGGATCATTTCGGCTTCGCGACGACTGACCTGATTTTGCAGGAGTCGAGCAAGGTTCCGCGCGCGCCCAACGAGGCAAACGCGCTAGACGCTAACGGCGATGTGGCGGTTACGAAATTGTACGGCAACGCCGCCGGGACGATATTCGACGTGTCGTGTACCTACCTGCTTAAAAGCGGCACGCTCGACCTTTCGACGCTGTCCGTCGGCGAGCTTTCGACCGGCGTTTTTGTCGGCTCGATTGAGGCTGCCACTTCAAACGGCGATTGGCCCAAAATCACCGTTTCCGGCGCGCTCGGCTATGCGGCGTTCCAGGCTCCTACGGGCAAGACGGCGAAGGCCGCAATGCCGGCCATTACGCTTGTCGGCGGCAAGTTTGCGCAGTTGATGGGGTTTACGGTGGCCGGAGGTGCGCTGAATGATTGCTCCATTTCTGCTACGTGCGACATCGCCGAAGCGACCGACGGCGAAGGCGAGCCTGTTGCCTACGCGGCCAGCTTCCCGAACGCGCAAGTAACCGCGAACGGCGTCTATACGTCCGCCGCGTTTGCGTGGATGGTTACGGCCCCCGGCATCGGCCTCATCGAAAAGCAGGCCGAAAGCACGGT
>DAOTMJ010000105.1 GCA_035450225.1 Candidatus Hydrogenedentota bacterium | reverse complement strand
GAGATGATGATGCGCTTGCGCCCAACATGGGTGCTGGCGCTATCGACGCCCGACACGGATAGCGGGCCGTTCTACAGAGCCATGAATCCCGAAGAGGTGGAAGCGCGCGGCGTGGAGCGGCGCGGATTCCGATACATCGAAGACCCGCGCGGGTATTGGGGCTTGCGCATGATGGTCAACGTGGAGGGGTGCGCACATCTGCTGACCGATGAAAAGCTGAAGGAGTCGGAGGCGATCAAGGCTCAAATGGGCGAGAACCACAAGCTGTACAGGTCGATGGTGCTGGGCAAGTTCACGGCTGGCGACGGCGACGATAAGCTGTACGGGATGCGCGACATCGAGGCGGTGGTACGGGCAATGGGGCGCGATGCAACCCCGGAGCGAATGGAGGGCGAGGCGCACGCGGGATTCGATGTGTCGCCAACTGGCGACGGCGACGACAAAATCATCTATGTGGCAAAGGGCAAGGTGGTTCTTCCGCCCTACCGGACTAGCGAGGACGACACGGTAAAGGTAGCCAGGTGGGCCGTTGACATCCTCAAAGCAAACAATGTGGAGCCGCGCAACTGCCGCGTTGACAATGGCGGCGCTGGCAAGGTCGTAATCGACATGATGGAGGGGATTTTCGGGTATCGCGGGGTGGATCGGTACACGAACAACGCGACGGCGCGATTCAGGGCCGATTTCTACGACCGGGCCACGGAAGACTCCTATGGTGTGAAGCAACTATTCCACGAAACCGACATTGTGTTGCCAAGGGATGACCGTCTGATTGAGGACATGAAGACGCGGCGCGTGGTCGAGATGGGCGATCACAAGAAAATTAAGCTACAGCCCAAGAAAAAGCACCGCGCAGAGAACAACGGGAAGTCGCCCGACCATCTGGATACGCTTACGATGTGCTTGGCGGGGCGCGTAAAGCATGGGATGGCGCGATATTCGCCGGAAGTGCGCAAAAAGGCGCAGGAATACGACGAGAAGGCGATGAGAAGCAAGCACTTTGCCGAAAAAAAGCAACAAGACGAGAACGCGGCGCGGCTAGGACGCTTCGGTTGGGGGAAAAAGGCGCAAGATTTGCGCGCTATGGGGCATAAAAGCTAGAACTTCTGTGCAATCTGTGTAAAAAGTGCCCCCGTCGCGCCTTGGAAATGAACCCGCGACACGCACGCGGGGAAGGAAACCAAGTGGACGGGGGCGGAAGGTAAATCGTATTACTTAGGATTCATAAAGGGACGCAGGGATTCCTCTCGGAACTCATCCCGCTTTTCTCCTTGTGCGTTTTTGCCACAGCGGTAGCAGTACCCCTCTTCGTCACACATCATCGAGTTTGGCGATCCTTCCTTGGCGGGACCGCACCACTGACACCGCTCGACACCCTGGAACGGGGCGACTTCTTGAATTTGGATTTTGTCATCCATGACAACGGCAATGATGGCGTCGATTGGGATGCGGTAGATGTCCTGGTGGACCGGAGCCTTGGCGTAATCGGCAAAGATTACACGATTCCCGGCAAGGTCGGCGTAGCTGCGCGAGATGGCGCGGTCGTCTTTTGGGGTTGGGTTGGCAAGCAGAAGCGTGCCGAATCCGTGGCGACGTGTGCGGAAACGCTCTGGTATGGCGATAAGGCCGGATGTTGCGTCATAGACGCCCTTCATGCGGACAAAAGCGAAGCCGGGGAGCGGTTTGGCTTTTATTTGTGAATCAATGCGCGTGTGGGTTGACTTCATGCGCGGATTATGCGACAGTCTTCACATAAAGTCAAGTCGAAGGGACACAACGAACCATGAGCACCCCCATAGGCGTAATTTTTCGTGACATTCAGCGGGCGCAACGCCT
>DAOTMJ010000104.1 GCA_035450225.1 Candidatus Hydrogenedentota bacterium | reverse complement strand
CGAATGGCGCTAAGATAAGAACAGTCATGCGGCTGTACTTTTCTTTCCGCGATGGGGAATTTCGCGGAATATGCTTCTGGGTTTTGTCAGCAAGGGATACGGTTTTGGTCTGCGCTTGACGGCGCGCGGCTCTCTTCGTCCGGGTCTTTCGGGAAGAAGATCGAGCGCGATGATTTCGAGGAGTCTGTCGCGGAGTTCCTTGGATTTGCCCTTGGATCGGGCGCGAGACATGGCGGCGTGAAAGGCTCGCGCGGCGTCGATGGTTCCCTTGAAGCTGATGCGATGGCGTGGCACGCCGTGGCGGGTGGCGGCCTCGGCTTCGAGGCAGCGGATGAAGTTGTGGGCGACCAGATAGGCGAGGAGTTCCTTGCGAACCATGGCCGGGGTGCGGCACCGAAGCTCTTCCATCGCCATGGTGGTCTTCAAGTCGCGGAATCCAAGTTCGATCTCCCAGCGCATACGGTAGAGTACGGCGATGCGTTCGAGGGGATAGGCGACGGGGTCGAGCAGGGTCGTGGCGATCCAAAGGGTTTTGGTGCGAAATCCGTTGTGCTTGAGTTGAACGCGGAAGATGCGCACTTGGATAATTTCGGGCAATGCGTCCCATTCCTTCTGCTCGACGTAGTCGGGCCGTTGAATGGGCCGCGTCCATGTCGCGATCCAGTCTGAAGGGCCGATTCGACGCGCCTGTCGTTTGTCCAGCAACCGCCTCTGATGGAGGCGGAAGACCGAGTCGACCTTCCCGAGAAGCAGCGTCGCCATGGAGGCAAAGGCACAAAACGCGCGATCTCCCAAGGCGATGTCGCCGGGTTTGAACAGGTCGAAGAAAACCTTGAACATCCGAATGTCGTGAATGTGCTTGCCGGTTTCGCGGGCCGCCAGAACGGCGCCGCTGGCCAGCGAACTCAGCGCGAGCACCTTCATGTTCGGGAACCCGCAGCCTGGCTTTTGTCCGGGAGCATAGGGGTAAGTCTTGCGGTTGGCCGCTGTGTCGGGAAGGGTGACAGACGTGGCGTCGACGACCTTGACGGGACGGTTCCATCCCGGCACGCCTGCATGGCTGAGTTGGGCGGCGGTTTCGGCGGTATCGGCCAACGCCTTGCGCAGGGTGCTCTCCGGCAACCGGGTTCTGGCCTGGCAGTAGCCGCTGGTGCTTTCGTCGTATTTGAAGTTCTGGGTTTCGCGGGTCGCCTGGATCTGGCGGACAACTTCTCTGCAGGAGGTTCTCGGCTTGAGGACTTGCCAGATGAAGCTCCAGAACACGATGGCTGATGGATACTTGCGTTCTCGCCGTCGAGGGCCGTCTGCCGGAAATTCGGGACCCCGTTTCGGCAGGAACCGACTGAACTGCGCTTCCACGTCGATGAGCGACGAAAGGGGGGCGACGGCTCGCTTGCCCATGGCGGCTACTTGTGCGGCGAACTGTGGAAAACAGGGGGTGGCGTTGCGTTTCATAGGGCGGTATATATACCGCCCTATTGACGGATATGCTAGTCTGTTTTCATGAAACCAGGCGAAAAAGAATTAAAGGCGGAATATAGGCGTCTGCGCACCCAACTGGGCAAAACCCGTTGGATCAGCCACGGCTACGTGCAAGATCGCGGGCCGGGAGCCGGCGGACCCTGCTACCAGTGGACGCGCAAGGAACGTGGAAAAACCATTTCCGTCGCCCTGTCCAAAGAGCAATACCAACAGATGAAAAAGGCGATAGAGGCGTGGCGCGAGACCCAAGCGGCCCTCAAGCGCATGGAGCAGATCAGCCGCACCTTGATCTTTGAAAACACCCCCGGCCCGGCACGACGCAAGCCATTATCCCCAGAAGTATTAGGCCTTAATTAAGCGCCATTC
>DAOTMJ010000103.1 GCA_035450225.1 Candidatus Hydrogenedentota bacterium | reverse complement strand
CCGGTTGTCTGGACCGATAGCACGACAGGCGGGTCTGCATCGTAGGTGCGAATGAGCGGCGCGGAAGCCGAGTTGGGCGATCCCAGCGAATTGAAGGCGACGCCCGCCGGAATCGAGACGGCTATCACAACGGTTCCGCCCGACGGAATCAGGTCGAAGGAATAGGCCGCGTCCATGCCGGTGAAATGGTCCACCGAGGCATTGTCCACGACAATATCCGTGGCGTCGAAATCCATGACGGATTCGCTGAAGGTGGCCGTTACCGGAATAGGGGCTGCATTCGTTGGATTGGGCGCTATCGTGGCCAGAACAACCGTCGGGCTGGGCGATTCAAAGGTGATGCCGAGGGATCCCGGCGTATTGGGATTGCCGGCTGTATCCGTGGCGGCGCCTGCTTCCACCGTCGCCGTAACCGGTCCATTCGACATGGGATACAGATTGAACGAGTAGCTGTCGCCCGCGCCGACAAAGTCGCCGACAATGGCATTGGACACTCCCACATCCGAAGCGTCGAATCCAAGGACGGATTCGCTGAACAGCGCCGTCACCGGAATGGGTGTCGTGCCGGTGGGGTCTGAGGCAGTCGTTTGCAGCAGCACGGTGGGCGGCGTATTGTCTATCGTTACGGTATCGCTTGGACCCGCATTCGGAGCCTCGTTCCCATCGGCATCCAACGCCGTTCCTGCCGCGATGGAAATACCTAATGCGCCATCGCCGGAGATCCCCGAAATCGTTACTATCCGCTGGACTGCTCCGCTCCCGGAAATGCCGATGGTTCCCGATGCGGTGCCTTCGATATTCAGAACTACATCGTCTGGAATCAGGCTGATGCTCGTCGCATCCGTATAGATAAGAACAAACTCCACCGGCCCGATATTTGTTATGGGAATCGAAGGTCCGACGATGGATATGCGGGGGCCCACATATTCGTAGGCGCCCATGTCGAACTCGGAACCTTGAGGACGCACGACCCCCGCGAGGTCCGTCAGGGGGGCGTTTGCGGCGGTCCCCGCGTCAATGCACGGCGATACAGCCCGGAGCCTGAAATCTCCCGCTGCGGGATTCCGCAAGGCGGGATCCGCATCGAGATTGCCTTGGCCGGGCCATCCGCCTTGGATATCCGAATAGTCTGCCGTGGCGATCCCGCCGTTGTCCACGGCGATTTCCCCGTTGCCGTCGTTCCACAGGATGCAGTTTACTATCGCGCCCGTTGAACCGGTGCGGGTAAAGATGCCGCCGCACGTGTCCGCCGTATTGCCATACACGGTGCAATTGGTGAAAGACTGAATGCCGCCTCCTTCATTGTAGGCCGCCCCGCCTGCCGTTCCGGAGATGTTGCCCGAAAAAAGGCAGTTCACAAGCGAGGGAGCGCAGTTTCCCCCGTTGTAAATGCCGCCGCCTTTTACTGAAGAGGCATTGGCGGTGAACCGGCATGCCGAAAAAGATTGTGTCCCCGCACTGTTGTAGGCCCCTCCGCCGGCATTTTGGGCGGTGTTGGCCTGCCAAGTGCAATTGGCTGCCACCAAAATCCCTCCGGTGGTATAAATGCCTCCGCCGTCCATGCCGGCGGTGTTGGACTCGAACGTGGTTGAAGTGATGGTGGGGCCTGCGCCGTTGTTGTACACACCGCCGCCCGACCCGGTCGCGTTGTTGAACCCCAAATAACAGGAAATCAACCGGGGGCCGCCTCCCTCATTATAAACGCCGCCGCCATCGCGCGCCGTATTGTACAGGAACGTGCAGTTGGTCAGGCGATGGGAGGCGGCCTTATTGTAAATGCCCCCGCCCATTTCCGATGCCTGATTGTTGAAAAATACCGTGTTTTCTACAATCGCCGAAGCGCCGAGACAATTGTGCAT
>DAOTMJ010000102.1 GCA_035450225.1 Candidatus Hydrogenedentota bacterium | reverse complement strand
CGCGTGCGGAAATCCGCGCACGTCAATACCGACTTGGCCGCCCACTTTGTGATGGCGGAAATTCGGGCCATGGCCAACCAATTTTGGAGCGCACAATGAACGCACCTAGCCGCATCGCCTCCCCTTCCCTTACCGTCCGCGCTAGCAGTTGGGCCGGCCTATTCGATTGTGCTTACCGATGGGAGGGAATCCATCTGCTTGGCTTACGCAACGTCGTCGGCCTGCGCGCCGCCCTTGGTACTGCCATTCACGCCGGCACCGCAGTTTTCGACCAAGCCCGCATTAGCGGCGAGGCCGTCACCGCCGACGATGCCGCCGGAGTCCTGGTCGACAAACTGCACGACCCTCAGAATGAATTCGACCCGGCCAGGGATGATCTATCGATGCCGGAAGCCGAGAAAGTCGGCCTTACGCTGCTGACCAAGTATTGCTTCGAGGTATCGCCCCGCTACAACTTCGTCGCCGTCGAGATGGAAACCAAGCCCCTCGACATCGACTGCGGTAGCGGAGTCGTGGTTCGCCTGACCGGCACAATGGATCGCGCCCGCATTCGCAAAGACGAGCATGGCGTCGGCATCGCCGATTTGAAAAGTGGATCAGCCGCGGTACAGAAGGGCGCTGCTGTTACGAAGGGCCACGGCCCCCAAATCGGCACCTACGAACTGCTCTACGAACACAGCACAGGCGAACCCATTTCCGACGACGCCGAAATCATCGGCCTTAAGACCAAGGGCACCGCGGAAATTGGTTTCGGCACCATCAAGAACGCCAAGCGCGTCATGGTCGGCACCGAAGAACAGACCGGCCTGATCGAGTTCGCCGCCGAGATGTTCAAGACCGGACGCTTCTACCCGAATCCGAAATCCCTGCTCTGCTCGGACAAGTATTGCCCCCGCTTTTCCAAGTGCCACTTCCACGATTAACCAGGAGTCATCAATGAACGCCCCTACCTCGCTCGCCGAAATGAAAACAGGCCAACAGCAGCAGCCAGACGTCAAGGTCGATTTCTTCTCCAGGAATGGATTTGAACTGGCCTGTCGCATTTCCAAGGCTCTCGCCACGTCTGACGCGGTGCCGGCTCAGTTCCGCCAGTACAACGAGAAAAAAGATGAAAACGGGAAAATCGTCCTGATTGAAAACACGTCTGCAATTGGCAATTGCCTAGTTGCGTTGGAGGTTTCCCAATCTATTGGAATGTCCGTGATTGCTGTTATGCAGAATGCTGACGTGATCCAAGGGAAACTTAGATGGTCTTCCAGGTTCCAGATTGCCGCAATCAACGCGTCACGTCGCTTTTCCCCGCTCAAGTTCAAACTGCATAACCTGGGGCGGATCAAGGCCAAATGCCGGGAAAAAACCGGATGGAATAAAGCCCTAAAACGCTACGATTTCGTTGAACATGAAATAGAAATCGACAACTGGGAGTGCGTTGCCTGGGCTTACGAGCTGGACGCAAATAAGCGGCCGACAAAGGAAGTCGTCCAATCGATCCCCGTAACCATGCAAATGGCCGTCGAAGAAGGATGGTATTTGAAAGAAGGATCGAAGTGGCAGGGATCAATGCGCTTCCAGATGCTCCAGTATCGCGCGGGGACATTCTTCGGATCGATCTACGCCCCTGACGTGCTTATGGGCATGGGCAAAAGCACCGAAGAAGCAAACGACATGATTGACGTCGTTCCCCAGGCTGACGGTTCATTCGCCGCGTCAAGCACCACGTTGCAGGAACTGCGTTCAGCCACCGATATTGGCACGACCATCAACCCCACAACCGGCGAAGTCATCAAGGGCGAACCCGGACACGACCCCCAGGACGACGCCCTGCGCGACCTTGAGCAGAGTGGCGACGCATCCGCCCCCACCTTCGAGGATGCAATTGCCGCCGTCAAGGCCGGCGATCACGACCTCGCCGCCGACATGGCCCGCAGTTTTCCCGATGGTCAGAAGGCCGCAGTGCTGAA
>DAOTMJ010000101.1 GCA_035450225.1 Candidatus Hydrogenedentota bacterium | reverse complement strand
CATGGTGGCGATCAAAACGGTATGTCGTCGTCGTCAAAACTGGCGGATTTCGGTGCCGGCGTCGGCTTCCGTGGCGCAGGATTTGCCGGTGCCGTGTTACTGTCGCGCTGCTTCGGCACGAACTCGACATCCGCGACGGTGCCGACGAGCTTCGGCCCGTAGTCGCCGTTGCCCGGCTCGATATGCACATCGCGCAGGGTGACAAGAAGCGCGGTTCCCTTGGTCAAGTACGATTGCAGGCGTCCGGCTTGGTCGCCCCATAGAGAGGCGGATACCCATTGCGTCGGCTTCTTTCCGGTTCCGTCATCCTTCATTCCGTAGTCGTATGCCAACGCCAGTGACGCGACCTGCTTGCCGCTAGCCGTGTGGCGGATTTCTGCGTCTCGGCCGAGGCGGGCAATTCCGATCAGTTTCATGTGATCCTTTCTATTTGATTTCGAGCCGCTCAGAGTGCTCGAAGTGTGCGGCAATCGGATACCCGGCCTTCAGTGCATCAGCAATTGCTCGCTTGTTTGGTGTCGGCGGCGGTGGCTTTATGGTCATCATCTCTGTTGGCAATAGCGATTCGTCGTCGATAACAACCCGTGGCGAGTTTTTCTTGACCGACACGGCAAACCACGGACATTCGACCTTGCGAATGTTCGTTGCTTGCAGAGTCGTCAGCAGGTATTCGCGCAGGCCGACCGTGCGAGTTTCGATCCGCGTTAGCCGTGATTCCATGTCGCAAATCGCCTCGCGAATGGCTTTTGCGTCCGCTTCCATGTTGCGAATCACTGAGGCGACGGCTATCGCTTTGTCGCGCAGATCTCCTGCCAGACCTTCCAGAGTGTCTGCAATGGTCTGATCGTCCAGGTCCGTTTCTGCAAGCCTGGCTGCTGCTTCGGCGTAAGCAGACGCGATCTTGTAAAGAGGCTCGTAGCTCATGCTGCGGACACCAATTCTTCTTTGCGCGCGTCGTAGTATTCCTTCAAGGCGCCCCGTGCGGCAGTGTCGCCGATAGCGTTTGCGGCGGCCCACGCCTTGGCGAACTCGGCGCGCAATGACTCGACATCCTTGGCGTCGAACATCGCCTGCTTGAAATCGACAATGACGCTTTCCGGCATGGCGTGTACAACCTCGTGCGCTGTTGCGTCAGCATCGTTATCGCCTTCCGTTGGAATCGAAAACGCTTGCAAACATGCATATTTGTACGCTGCCGACATGGCCTTGTTCGTGGCTTTGTCGCCGCTGTCCATGGCCTCGCCGAACGTCTTGACGACGTGCTTGCTTCCGTCTTCTGCGCTCACGAAATCGAATTCCGCCTCGACGGTGACATAGAAAAGCGCCTTGCCTGCAGTGCTCTGGCGCTCGTCGCACTTACGCGACAGCATGCGCGGCAGTATGCAAAGCCCGTTCGCTGCCAGCAGCGGTGCCAGTGCGTTATATACGTCGTCGATTCCGCGGAACTTGAAATTCGCCCCCTGTTGCGCCGTCCGGTCTTTCGCTATCCCTGTTTTCGTCAGTGCCTTTTGCACCGCATTGATTGCCTGATAAACGTTCATTTTCTTCCTCTTCCCACTGTTGATATTGCTGCCAGAACTGCACGCCGCCGTCGTCGCCCATCAGAAGGTCATCCCGGCAAGGTAACGCTGTGCCGTCTGCATGGCGGCGCGGAATCCGGCAACGTCCGATCGTGCAATCGCCTTGTCGGCAACCGACAGCCACAATCGCAGCTCGTCGCACACGTCCATCGCGTCGGAAAGTTCCTCGGCAACGTCAGGCGCTCGCGGATCGCCGGGCAACATCGCAAACGCCGGCCATGTGCATGCGTCGCCGGGGCCGGGCATGGTGGCAGCGGATCTCATGCGACTCCCCTCTGAACCTTGAGCATTGCCGTGCGGACCCTGTACGCCGCCGACGAAAAAGCATGCCCGCTCAGTACTGCAAGCTTGGCGTCGTCAGACTGGTATGCGCCAAGAGAGTCGAAGACGCGCCACGCTTCGCGCAAAGCCTCTTCCAGCGTCGCGAT
>DAOTMJ010000100.1 GCA_035450225.1 Candidatus Hydrogenedentota bacterium | reverse complement strand
AAGCATAGTGCGGGGGGCGTTGGTGTGGACGGTGCGGTCGGCGATAAATCCGCCGGGGGATTCTTCATCGGCTTCGGCCACGCCCGCAAGGGTGGCGTTCACGCCGAAGATTTGAAGGGGAATATTCGTCACACAGTCGGAGAGGCCGACAACGGAAAATGATGCCTCGCCCACTCCACAGCCGTCGCCTTCGAGATAGATGGTCTGAGGCAGTTGGGCATTGGTAAAGACCGTTTCGCTCAAGACGATGGGCATGCCGCCGGTGGGTGTCCAAAAGGCTACTGCTCCGGTGAGCTCAAGTTGCATCAGGCCGTTCCAGTCGGCGGGCAAGGTCTGTTTCAATAGCAAAGGCTCCCGCGCGGCGTCAGGATGCAAGGTGCGATTCGCCAAGGGGGCAACCGTGCCAATGTCGGCCTTTAAGACGGTGGCGGTCACGCGGTCGGAAAGAGGGATGCCTGTGGCTTCGACCTCAATCCAGGCATCCCGCATGCTCTCGCTGTGGGTAAGGCCTTCGACCTCCATCGCCGGGATGTAGTCGCCCTCGTAGAACTGGGTGCCGGAGTCAAGAACGTTGCCGTCCAAGTCGTAGATGCGCAGCCGGACAGTGTCGTAGGTCAAGACAATGTTGCTGGCGTAACCCCAGGTGTTTTCTGGCCCGGCGATACTCAAGGGGCGCCGCAGAGCATCCGGATGGGCGCTTTTATCGGCCAGCAGGAAGCCGACGCTTTCCTCCGAGGCCTCGGGAACGCCCGCATCAATATCCAGAATGGCCGGGGCGTTGCGCAAAACGATGTCCGCTCCATATTCCGAGGGGTTTTCGTTTTCCCAAGTGGTCCGTCCGTCAATAATCTTAAACATAAAATTGGTTTTGCCGTTTGGCGTGATGCAGTACACGCGGTTGGTATAAGGAAACTCATCGGGATTGAGCCATTGATAGGAAGCGGTACAGGAAACACTGAACTTCTCAATCACATGACCGCCCTCGATAACCCGGACCATGATGGGCGGGCAATTGGTCCGCGCCTTTATATGATAGATAAGGATGGTGCCGTAGCCGATGTCATCCTCATCAATAGTGCCATTCGCAATATCCCCGTTTTTCAGCCACAGATACGGCCGCGGGTCCACGTCGTCAGCATCGAAAGGATTGGTGAGATTGTCCACTTCGACAGCGTTGGGAATGCCGTCGCCGTCGCTGTCTTCATCGCCGTCGGGCATGCCATTACCGTTGCTGTCAGGGGAAAGTGGATTCAGCCCGCCCGCCAGTTCCCATCCATCGGGAATCCCGTCGTTGTCGCAATCGGAATCGAGCGGGTCAGTGCCGCTGGTCACTTCGTCGGCGTCATTGCCACACGGCGGATAGTTCGCGTCCCATGGGAAGGCGTCTCCGTCGGTGTCCACGTTGTTCGGGTCGGTACCCAGCGCCGTTTCCGCGGCATCGCTCAAGCCGTCAAAATCGCTATCCACCTCGTCAATGCGCGTACCGCCTTCAAGTGGGAAAAGCCCTCCCGCGATTTCTGCAGCGTTGGAAAGTCCATCGCCATCCAAATCCAGATAATCGCCTTGCGTGTGGGGAATCCACGAAGCCGCGGAAACATTTTTCCAGTCGCCCGCATGGTCCGTGTCATAGCCGATCCATGTCCGTCGAATGACCCAATTCGTCCGAGGCCGCAAAATGGGCAACTGCTCGCCGAAGCCGTCAAGAGAGAATCCATATTCGTTGGTAAAGCCGTAGAACAAAGCATCCGCCACATGGAAAACAGGCTCGGGCTTTACCAGGCGGATGCCAAAAAGCCCCGCCGGCGTGAAGGAACTGTTAGGCATGTAGAGCTTGGCCTGAAAATCCCCGTTGGTTCCGTTGCCGATTACCATGAAGTCCCCGGGGCCCAAAACCGTTCCAGGCGGGAATGTAAAAACATTCGTCCAGCCCGATGGTCTTGCCGTTTGCAATCGGAACCCTGCCAGCGATTTCGCGTGCTGCCCCACGTTGAACAACTCAACCCACTCCCGGCCCACTTCGCTTCCCGGCGGCGGCGGAATCGGCAACGCCGCATTGATAACAATCCCGAAAAAGTCTCCGTCATCCAGCGGATCGGTGCCCAAGGCGATTTCCCGACCGTCCGAGTGACCGTCGCCGTC
>DAOTMJ010000099.1 GCA_035450225.1 Candidatus Hydrogenedentota bacterium | reverse complement strand
GCCGGCGAAGTCGAGGCCCGGTTCGTGCAGCGTCGCCTCGACATGCCGCCAATGCAGCGCAAGGCCGTCCCGCCGTGGCAGACGATGGAAACCATGCTCCGCGAGGAAGGCTTGCTCAAGCCAGGCCAAAAGCCGGAGGACGCGCTGATTTTCAGGAAAGAGCTTGCCGGAAGCCCGGCAGAGAGTAGGATGGAGGCAGGATATGGAACAGCAGGCGAAAATGAAGCAGGAATGGCGGGACGTCAAGACGGGGGACAACTTCCCGCTGGTGCTGCCGCTGGATATGCCGGACGGGACGCGCTTCCTTTTGGCGACCGAGACGGACGGCAAGGGGCACTTCCGGATCAAGAACGCCGAGAAGTTCAAGCGCCTGCACGACTTGGGCGGGAAATAGCCGAAGCGGAAGACACCGCCGCCGAGATCGAGCGGCACCGCGCCGGAACCTACGCGGCCAACTTCGCCGACGCCGAGCCCGCGCCGGAATACGCCGACACGCCGGAGGCGCAGGACGCCGCCGCCATGCTGAAGGCACACGGGGTGGAGCGCGTCCACGCCGTACGCGGCATGAAGTCGCTGGCCGTGCGGATGCCGGACGGAACCGTGTTCCTCGACGAATCGCTGGGGGCCGGATCGACCGGGACCGCCCTGCACGAGCTGGTCCACAAGTGGAAGCGGGAAGGAAACCAGAAAGTAAAGCGAATTGAAAATGCTTTCCAGCGCAGCACGGCGGCCGCCAAGCGGTTCATCCTGAAACTGGCCGATTCCGTCGAGTCCGCCATCGGGAACCGCGCCGCCGCCGAAGCCTATGCCGACGAACACGCCGCGGAGGAGGCCGCCGCTATCGCGCTCGACCAAGCCACGGAAAGCGGCGGGAAGTCCGCCCTCGGGCTGGAGAAGTCCGACATCCTCGCGGCCTTCGGCGGGATGGCGAAGCAGGTCGAGAACATGGCGCGCGCGCTGGCCGACAAGGCGCAGGCGGCCAAGCTGGCATATCTGGACGGGAAGGCGGAGCAGGCCGCGCCGGAGGCGGACGCAACCGACCGCGCCTACCTAGCCGCCGTAGAGCGCGGCGACATGGAAACCGCGCAGAGGATCGTGGACGAGGCGGCGAAGCGGGCGGCAATAGATTTACCTTCCGCTTATGTTGGTGTTCCAAATTCATTGATGGGTTTTAGAAAATCCGGTCAAAACAAAAGCTATTCTGAAAGCAATTTTAAGACAGAGATCGTGGTAGTTATTACAAACGAAAACGAGACGTTTGTAGACGGCATGAAAGGTCTTAATGTATCTCATGCAATGGAGCGTGCCCGCAGAAATTGGTTTGGAGATTCCGTTAAATTTGCAGGGGTTGGAACGCCAGATCCAATCGTCCGCGACGACGCCGGCCGCATCATCCCGCCAAGCGAGCGGTTCAACCCGCACATGGCGCGCGCGCTGGCCGACAAGGCGCAGGCGGCCAAGCTGGCATATCTGGACGGGAAGGCGGAGCAGGCCGCGCCGGAGGCGGACGCAACCGACCGCGCCTACCTAGCCGCCGTAGAGCGCGGCGACATGGAAACCGCGCAGAGGATGGTGGACGAGGCGGCGATGAAGGCGGGGTATATCCTCGATGTTGACCACCAGACCAATGAAAAGTTCACGGCGTTTGAAGCTGGCGAATTAGGATTCCACTTGGGCAAAAACATTCCAGACGGGATGCTTGGCGCGGAAACCATGCGGCTCAAGGCGGCTATTAAAAACCCGTTGAGGCTGGACGATGCCGGGGCTTGGAATTTGAATGCCGATTCCCGTAAGAACGTCATCACCCAGTTGTGGCAACAAGACATCATCACGGACGAGGAAATGTCCGATCTTCGGTCACAAGCCGAATTTGCCAATGAAGAACTGCAACGGCGATGGGGTGAACGCCAATATGACGATTTCGGGTACAAAAAAGACCTGTACAAGATGACCGGGTTTATTCGGGATGTCATCAAGGAAAAGGGTTATGACGGGATCGTTTACCGGAACGAGGCGGAAGGCTACGAAGATAGCTACATCGCGTTCGATTCTTCGCAGTTGAAATCCGCCGCCGCCATCGTGCGCGACGACCAAGGCCGCGTGATCCCGTTGAGCGAGCGGTTCAACCCGCAGAGCGACGACATCCGCTACGCCGCCTCCCGCCCGC
>DAOTMJ010000098.1 GCA_035450225.1 Candidatus Hydrogenedentota bacterium | reverse complement strand
AAGAATCACCAAGGCCGGGCCTCTAAACGGGGATTTCCGCCGTCTTTTTTCTGTATTTTTTTCTTGACAGATTGGCCTCGAGTAGTTTATATTGAAGTCACCTTGAAAAGGTAAGGTAGTGGTTTGCATGAATCCTCGGGTTGCGGAGCGGATTCATGGTTTGGTTTGGGTTTCATGTGGAATTGAGGCTGATTGGGTAAGGTATGGCATGTTCCCGAAAGGAACAAACACGAAGAGAGGAGTCTTGAAGATGAAAAAAGGGTTGGTATTGTTGGCGATTATGTTGTGTGCGGCCCCCGGCATGGCGGCAACGTTGACGCTTCCGCCGGTAACGCTGGACGGGTGCAGCCTGTGGCTCACCATCGAACCGGAAGCGCAAATGCTGATCCAGACGATTGCCGGTTTCGGCGTGGAAGGCATCCCTTCGTATGACGAGGCGGATCTTGAAAACGGCATGGCCGGAGACGGCATTCCGGACAAGTACCAGATGGCGTTGTTGGCCGCGTTGCTGTGCAAAGGGAATGCGACCGTTCAGGCCCAGTTCGACACCAACATGAATCACTACACGACGTTGGTGAACGATCTGGTGGCCGTGTTTGGCATTCTGCTGGGCAATCCGACCGCCAATCCGCCTGTTCCTTCGGCGGCGGCCCGTCTGAACCAAGTGGCAACCATTTTGACGCCTTATGTTCCGGAGTTGGTCCCGCAGGCGGTCATTGACGCCCTCAACAGCGCGGCGACGGAGCTCGACGGTTTTGTTGCGGATCTGCCGCCCGAAATCAACGGCGCCGTACTGCCGGTATTGGGCAACACGCTGCGCGGGTTCAAAGAAGCGGTCGCGGCGCTCATGGGCTTGGACACCGAAATCCAGGCATCGGTGCTCAATCTGTTGACATCCGAAATTCTCAGCGACGTAACGGCGATCCGGCAGCAGGTGTTGGACATCGCAACCCAGATGGCGCTCCTGACTGGGGAAGAATCGCCCCTGAGCCCGGATGACAAGGCCTACATCAATGCGCTGATTGCGGACGTGGACATTATTGTTGCGGCGCTGGACCGCACGATCGCCCTGACGACGCCGGGCGCGATTCCGATTTACGGCGTGACGTCCGGCAAGGCGGCCCATGAGCCCTTCTCCGGTGTCGGCGACTATGACAAGAACGGCGTCACCAATCTTGAAATTTACAACATTCTGAAGGCTGCAAAGGCCGATGTCGCCATCGAGGACTTCGTGGATGCGGCAAGCAATCCGCTTTCGCCCCTGAATCCATATCTGCCGGTTGGCGGCTTGGTGGGTTTGGCGGCGCTGGCGGGCGCCTGCCTGACGGGTGGAGCATTCGCGCTTCGCCGGAAATAAAACGCCACTGAACACATGTTCCTTGTTATGCCGGCCCAAACGGCGCAAGGAATGTGACGATGGGCGAAGTGAGACGTTAAGGAAGTCTCCATCGGCTTGGTGACGGGCCGGTGGAGACTTTTTATTGATCGGTTTATGGGTAATTTATTTGGTAAAATCACGGCAGGCGGGATTGATAAACAATGTGACATGTAGATGAGTTGACGTGTGAGGGAAAAGCCATGCACGAACGATTCAGCGATCCCGTAAAGGCTGCCTGCTACGTGGGCAGCGGGCTGGCGCCGAACACCACCTATTCGGTGACGCTTCGTTCGGGCGGACGTGTTCGACAACAGGTCTGCTCCGCCAAGGAAGCCGTGCGCGCCATTGAAATTTTTTGCCGCAAGTTTCCCCTGACCTCCGTGCTTTTTTTCCCGGAACCCGTAAACGGTCTTGTGGCGGAGTTGCGTTGTCATTGCGACGAGGGGCGCAAACTCAGCTGTTGCGGCCACGATGGAAGCCGTCCGCACGTGCATATCCGTCTGGCTGAAACGGACAACGCCGTGGGAAGCGAACCCGAAGCGCATTCGTCCGCCCGCCTTGCCGTGTAAACGGGTTGAAAATGGATTACCGGCCGGGAACGAAGCTGAGGGGTACGGTGGACTTCAGCAGCAAAGTGAAACGCTTCACAGGCCCCGTTTGTCCATAAAGTCCCCCTGACGTGGGCTTTGCCCACAACCCTGTTCCTGTTTCTCGTGCTCGTGCTCATAATCGCTCTCAAAGCCCAGCGGTTTTCGCGCTCGCTTAATCATGCTTGAGAGTACCGATTTCTTATGACAAAAGGTACCGTGCCGATGACCAACGACAATTTAGAGCCGTGCCGATGACGAGTCACGTGCGTCAAGTTCTGCAAAAAGGGGCATGATGTACTCCGTTTCTAAGCC
>DAOTMJ010000097.1 GCA_035450225.1 Candidatus Hydrogenedentota bacterium | reverse complement strand
TGGCGGTTTGAAGTTGGTTTTGGATGGTGTCGATACTCTTTTGCCGGGCCTGTTCTTTTTCGGCAATGTTGGCCAGTTCGCGCTGTGCAGTTGCGGCGGCGAACTGATCGGCTATTTGCGCGATTTGCCCCAGCGTGTCGATCACCTTCGTTGCCTCCGATGCGCGGGCCTGTGAGCGGCGCAACGATTCAGCCTGTACCAGTTCGGTATAGGCAAGTTCGGTTGTCACCCGCTTGTCGTTCAGCGCGTCGAGTTGTTCGGACAAAAACGCGAACTCTTCGACCGATGCCTGTTGCAGGTCGTTGCTTTCGGAAAGTTCGGTCAACCGGGCTTCAATCGCGGTTATCTGCTCGTTGATTTTGATTGCTTCCTGTTGCAGGCTGCTTTGATCCGCCTCGAATCGCAACTTGATAATCAGCTCCGACTTTTGCGAATCGGAAAGGCTTAGGTCGTTTAGGATGCGGTTCGTCTGCTCTTTAACCCGCGTCTCTTCGCGGGCGGCGGCGTCCTCAAACTGCTTTTCCCGGTTTTGCAGGCTTGCCTTGAGCCGTTCCAGTTCTGCCCGCGCCGAGTTATTCGCCGCGTCGTTTCGGATTTGCTCTATCCGTTCAAGGTGCAGTTTTTCGTTTGCCTCCGTCACGCGCCGCGCTGCTTCGCGGGCCGCTTCTAGGTCAGCCGCCGCGCCCGCGTCAAACGCCTTCACTTCTGCCGAACCTTCGCCCGATGCCACTACCACCTTTGCGCGGGCGGCGCGTTGCTGCTCAATCAACTGCGCTTCCTGTTTCGCCAGTTCGGCTTTCAGGTCTTCAAATTTTTGCCGTTCGGCGGCAATCTGCCGCTCCGATTCATTGTCGATTGCCTGAATGGTCGCATCGGCAAATCGGCGGGACAGCACCCGGAGTAGTTCAATACGCTGATCGGCGTACTTACGCTGTGCTTCCAGGGCGGCGGCGTTCAATTCGTCGGCTTTTTTCTTCGCTTCCGTGTCGAGGCCAGCCGGAACTGTTCCGCCTCCACCGCCACCGCTTCCGCCTTTCCGTTCCGCGCTCACGCCTTTCGTCTGAAACAGTTCAGGTTTCTTTCCGCGATTGTATCCTTCCGCGAACGCATCCGCCACGGATTTCCCGGCCGCTTGGATTTCCGCCTTCCGTTGCTTGAGCGCTTCGAGTTGGTCGGAAAGTTCCGCGTCGTTGTCGTTGAACGGGTTTAACTTCTTGACTTCCGTGTAGAAAATCTGTGCGTCCGTGGCCGTTTCTAAGAAGAAGTTTCCGATGTTGATTGCGAACTGTTTCCCGGCTTCGATGATGCCACGGAACAGGTTCGGTATGTCGTTCAGGCTTGCTAGGAAGCCGTTCACCTGAACCAACACGAATGTTTTCAACTTCGTGCCCAAATTTTCATAGCCCCCGGTCAATTCGTTGAGTTGCTTTGCCGCCTCCACCTTTGCGGCTGATAACTCGCTTTCGGCCTCGAATTGTTCGCTCAGCCGTTGCGTGTATTCGTCCGACGCCCCGGCCGCTCCCTGCAATCCTTGGTCAATGTCGGCGAGGCTCTTTAAAAATTCGTCGCCCGCATCTTCCCCAGGTCCGCCGAACACGTCGGAAATCACCTGCTGCAATTGCTTTGCCGGCAGTTCGGTATCCCGAAGTTTCGCCGATACCTGGGTGAGTGCATCGCGGACGGTTATCGCCCCGCTGTTCAGGTTGTCGAATAGTTGTTTGGTGAAATCCCGCCCGAACGCCTGTTCAAGACTCTGCCGGGTGGCGACCGTTTGTTCACGGATACGGATACCGAACTCCTTCACCGCGTCCACGCCCTTGTCGGAAAATACCCCTTCCTGTGCGGCTTTTGCCTGAATCGTCAAAAACTCTTCGGCGGAAAAGCCCATCTGATCGAACAGGCGCGGGTACTCCTTCAGCACGTCGAGCAGTTCGCCGCTAGCATCGGCCCCGGACAGAAACCCGCTCTTGATAAGGTCGAGCGCCCCGGTCAGGTCAATTTCCGAAAATGCGCTATCCAAGGCGTTCGCCGCCTGAATCGTTTCTTCCGTACCCGCGTTGAATGTATTGCGAAGCGCCTCCACTTGCGCCGTGGCGCTGTCGAGCGCCGGGCCTGTTTCCCCGGTGAGTAGTTGAAGCTGCCCGCGTAGGTTGTTGATCTCGTTCACGAACTCCCTAACCGCTCCAACGCCGTCAAGGATGGCGCCCACCACCTGAAAGCCGATGAACGCCCCGGTAAGTAGCTTGCCCGTGGCGCTTGCCGATTGACCGATTTGGCCAATTCCGTCTTTTACCAAGGTGGCCGCGTCGGTGAGCTGCGAAAATCCGGGCACGACCTGACCGAGCGTAGGCGCAATCTGTCCGAACGCCTCTTTGATTCCCCCGGCGTAGTTGCCCACGTTCCGTTGAAACTGCCCGATTGTCGCGTCTATGTCTTTCAGTTCGGT
>DAOTMJ010000096.1 GCA_035450225.1 Candidatus Hydrogenedentota bacterium | reverse complement strand
CCCTGCTGCGCCGGAAATCGTCAATCCAGACCCGCTGGAAAGCGACAAAGCCGCCGTGCCGTTGCGTTCGTATATTACGAATGTCGCCGATGCCCCGGCAAGCGAATAAGCGGACCCGCCCGACGTGAACGCAAATTGTAACGCAAAATCGCCTTTATAGTATGCCGTTATCGGCAAAGCGCCTGGCCGGCCGTCGAATTGTGCCATATCGTTACGGTTTTTTGATTATTACATTTTTGTTCGGCAAACTGAAATACCGCTTGCCGTTTTCGGTCAGGAAAAAGTCGGTATCCGTCGGGGCCGTCGGGTAGTTGTTCAGGCGAAGAACAGCGCCGTACATCCTGGCATTTTTATTCCCGGTCCCGTTCACGTTGTACCGCAATTGCCCCTGAGCGGACACAGAAAAAACAATCGGGACAAAACCGCTGCCTTCGTCGATTGTCCACCCGCTTGCAAGTAGTTCTGCCTGGTATTCGGCCTGTATTTTATCCAGCGGACTTTGGCCCCCGGTTATCGTTGCGATTTCTGCGCTGTCGCCGCTTAATTCGTTCAGGATGCCCTTTGCCCGGCTTATGCCGCGCGCGTCCGTGGCCAGGCTGTTAGCGGTGTTCTTTATTCGTCCGCATACCAGTTCGGTAAGGATGTCGGCTGGCCCGACGGGGTTTTCTATCGTCTCCTTGCGCCCGTTGTCGAACGTAGTAACTGATACCTCGAAGTAGGTAACGTTATCCGCTCCGAGCGTGTATGTCGTTGTTTTTGTTTCGATCTGTGCCATGCCTAATACCCGATTAATACTACCAATATTGAATACTGCGTGGAGGCTGCCAGCGCTCCAGTATTGTTGTAAGAAATTGTTACGCTGTTGTTGCCGGTTCCGCTCACCCAAAACCCGCCGATAACCGCCCGCGTGGCGGCTGTGCCCGGCGAAAAAACAGCAGTGCAGCCATTCGGGAATGATTTTGCAATTGTAGCCGTGAAAACGGAGGCGTTGTTTGTCGGCCAGACGCCGGTTGTGAAAATGAGTTGAAAACCGTTGTTGCTTCCTACGCACAGGTCGTTAGTTGGCCCTGTCCCTGCCCCCGTACCGAAGGCAATTGTCGGCGCGCCGGATACCCCGGAAATGGCCCGGATAATTGCTACCCCGTCGTCGCGGACTTTGACATGCTGATTCCCGCTGCTGTCCGTGACGATGACCGCCGATGTTGAGGATGTTGCCCCGTCGCCAACGATGTCCAGTTTTGCGCCTGGTGCCGTCGTGCCGGTTCCTATTCCAAGGTCTCCGATTAGGTGAGAAATAACGCCGGTGCCTGACGGCTGCCACAAAAACACCTGTGTGCTGGGCACGTATTCAACTCCCCGAAATACGTTCGTGACGGCCGTAAGGGTCGGCTGAATTTTCAACCCCCTTGTCACGCCGTTCGCCGTTCCGGTTTGGTTGATCGTCATTTCGGCGTTAAAAATTGAAAAATCGCCGCCCGATGTGGTCGGGGCAAAAGAGCCGGTCATGCCGACCAAAGATGCGTTACCCTCTACGCTGGTAATGTTGTTTGCCGGGGTTATCGAAATTTGCCGTATTTGCCCCGCGCCGCCTCCCGGCTGCATTAGAATTATCGAAGCGGACCCGGTTAATAGTTTCAGATTCAGGCCGCCGGCGCTCTCAAACGTTGCGCTGCCGTCGTGGTAAATATTTGCCGCAGCCGTTGACGATGACCTGACAACCGAAATGCCGTCGGCCGTCGTGGTCTGCTTGACGGTTAGCAGTTTCCCGGACGCCGGCGCAATGCCGATGCCTAATGTGCTCGCATCGTTTTGTAACAGGCTTGACGCAACCCATAATGTTCCGTTGTGGCGTAGCGTGTATTTGTTCGTGCCTGTCGGCAGGTTTGTTCCGCCGCCTCCGCCGTTCGTCGTGAAGTTGTTTGTTTGTGGGTAAAATATCTGCACCCCGGCCGGTATGTCGTCCGCCAAACTGGTGGAATTTACCGCAATAGCCGTATCTCCCGCGTTCGACGTGGTGGACACCTCGAAAGCGTAAGTTTGGCCCGTCGTTGGGTTAAGCAGAAATATTTGGTCGCCCGCCTTGTAGGCGTTCGCCGAAATGGCATACTCGACGTTAATGCTGGTAATAGTGCCGGACGAAACGCCGGTCGTGTTGTTCGTGCCGGACACTACCAACGGGTGCGACGTGGGCAACTGCGTTCCGACGGGATACCCGACAACACCCGGCACGGCCGACAAAATCGGCTGTAATGCCTTCTTTTTCGCATCAACAACCGTATTGCCTACTTGGTCCAACCCGCCATAAAAGAAGTCGCCTGACCATGTTGACAGTTTGGCGTCATACTCCCCGTTCAATAGTAGCCAACCTATCGAATCAATCGACGTGACAAACCGCGTGTGCGCGTACATCGACGTTCCGAAAAAGTCAACCGAAAAGGTCCGAACCGGCGTTTTTTGCCCGGCCATCATCAATACGGCCAAAAGTTGCCCAAACTCACGGTTATTCGTTTCTGTGCCCCTGTCCCATGTTGCGCCGGCGTCTGTCCATGTGGCAAGGTTCGACGTGGTTTGTATTTTGCCGCGTGTCCAACCCTTCACGGCATGGCCAAAAATGGTATTTATTTCGAGGATTTCGGAGTTTGTGTCGTCGGCATTAATGACCTGGTAT
>DAOTMJ010000095.1 GCA_035450225.1 Candidatus Hydrogenedentota bacterium | reverse complement strand
GTGTCCCAGGAGTTCCTCCTGGGCTACGGTCAAACCGTCCCTACGGGACTAACCTACCCTTCACACGACTCCATGCGAGGGGCGTCCTCATCGGTCATGCATAAAGTCCATCGGACTAAAATGTACAAACTTCAAGGACAGACTGTCCAGTCTACCGCGGGCGCTGTAAGTCTTCCGGTTTCAGGAACGACTGACTCGACAGTCTGTCCTGCCGTCAGCGGCCACGGGGCTTTCCGTATACACTCGTATTGACGTCCAGATACATATTTGTACGAGAAATGAAGATAAATAGTTTATTTGGAAATGATGGGAATGGATTTTTTCGCCCTTGTCCAGACCTAGGATTCCGGGGAGTCCCGGCAAACCGTTGTACAACATAAACCCTCGCATTTCCGCGGGATATCCCCAAAAGCGCGATCCCTGTGTGAACATCTCCCGCCGTTCACACAGGGACCACACAGCTATATAGCTATTATACTACTTTTTCCCGGCTTTCTTCGCAGGGGCCTTCTTCGCGGGGGCCTTCTTTGCCGGTTTCTTTGCGGCTTTCGCTGCCATTGTTTTCTCTCCTTTGTTGTTGTTTCGCCTAATTCACACCACACATGCACATATTGTATCAGAAAGTTTTCAAAAACGCAATATCTTGTATAGGATTTTTTTTCCCTGTAAAAAATGAGCATAAAGACCCCTTGAAAGGATGAATATTGTAAGGAAAATGCGAAGTCTTGCGACCGTGCGATATCCGGAAATTCAAATCTACCTCGAAAAATCCGCCCCTTGAACCTTTTCGATATTTCTGCGCAATTCCCGGCGATCGGTTCGCGGTTGGTTGTTCAATTTTCCTTGACAAACGGGACGGCAAGGGGTAGCATCAAGACAAGGCTGATTTTTTTCCAGATAATATAGACACATTGCATGTCCGGGAGGTTGCATCATGAATCGTGGAATCTTTTTGTTGTGTCTGGTTGCCGTCTGCATGCCGTTTGGTTCTCATGCGGTCGTCTGGGAATGGAACACCGCCGGCAATGTCGAAGGGTGGACCATCGGCAACAATGTCAGTTCTCTTACGGCAACGGGCGGAGAACTGGTCGCGACATATAATGGCGGGGGTGATCCGTTCATTTTTTCGCCGACACCGTTGGGATTGAATGGGTCGTCCGAGCGGTGGTTGATTGCGGACATTACCATGAGCGTGGCGGGGCCGCACGATTTTCAGATCTTCTACCGCCGAAACGGCTTTCCCGGCGACGATTGGGAACAGCATTCGTTCCATTGGACCGTTGACGCCGCCGCGGGGGTCAAGAAGACCTACGTGGTGAATATTCCGGCGAAACTGGCGGCGGAAGGCAAACCGGCGGATTGGGTGTGGAATGTCATAGACCAGCTCCGCCTCGATATCGGAGGGGGGTATCCGGCGGGCCAGACGTGCAAGATAGACTATCTGGCCATCGTCGCCGGTCTGGACTGGAATTTCAACACCAACGGCGATTTCGAGTCGTGGGGGAACTACAATCCGTCCCAGATCAATGTTTTCAACGTTACGGGCGGCGTTCTCGAAGTCGGTTTCGTCAACACAACGGCCAATGATCCGCACATAGGCGTCTCCCCCGTGTTTTTCAATTGCGACACCTACAAGTGGGCGCGCATCCGGCAGAACGCGGCCGGTCACACCGGCGATGAACCGCTCGGCGGCGAATGCCATTATTTCCCCAGCACCAATGGAAGTTTCGGCGGTCGCGCGTGGACCTTCTATCCCAATGTCGGATACAGCACGATCGTCCTCGACATGCAAACGGGATACTACACGGCGGGGCAGTGGACCGGCCTTGGCAACGTGACAACCTTCCGGATAGACAACACGACGGATCCGTTGACCAACTGGCAGCCGGGCGGCCGCGTCTACTACGATCGTGTCGCGCTGATGTCGAATCCTGCCGACGCGGGCCCCTATCTCTGGGATTTCGCCGGCTCGGGCCCCGGCGCATGGGTGGCGCCGAAACACGCTCCCTTTGGCGGGTCGAATGTGAATTTGGGCGGCGGTCTTGGGACGATTACGGGCACTGGGACGCTCGGCATGGGAAATTTCGATGTGGCCCTCGACGCGCCATCCTATCGCTATTTGCTGATGGACGTGAACATTGCGACGTCCGCCGCGCGTGAAAATTTCGAGATGCGGCCGTATTGGATCAAGAACGGCGAGGCATTCAACAGCGGCGCGAACCGAAAACGTCTTTATACGTTGCCGACGAACGTCGGCATGAAACGGTATATTTTCGATCTGGGCAGCGTGGCCGGACAGCCGGGCGATCATCAGGGCGCATGGGACGGTTATGTCCACGGCCTGCTGATGCAGTGCGGCACGGGCGAAGCCGGCGTTTCTTCCGTGGCGTTCGACAACCTGCAACTGATCGCAAGCATGCCGTCCGCGCCGTCGGTTACGGGCGTGGCGGTCAAGGGGGCGTTGACCGTGGACGTGACGTTCAGCCAGCAGATGGGATCCGGCGTAACGACCGTGGGCAACTATGCGCTCTCTGGAACCGGTAAAGGATCGCTCGCGGCCAATCCCTCGGGCGTCAGTTATGTCTGCGGCCATACCTACCGGCTGACGTGGGCGTCCGGCGAAATGGTTCAGGGCGGCAATATCACGATTACGGTGACGGGCGTGCAAGACATCGCCGGCAATGCCATCGGCGCTTCGAACAGCGGCACGCATACCGGCGGCGGCATCGGCACGTCGCCGACGGTGACGGACGTGTCGGTCCAGACAGGCTTGACGGTGGACGTGACCTTCTCCGAGGCCATGGGTTCGGGTGTGACGACGGCCGCCAACTACGCCTTGTCCGGCACAGGCAAGGGCACGCTAGCAACGAATCCGGATTCGGTGGCGCTGGTGAGCGGCAACACTTACCGGCTGACATGGACTACCGGTGAAATGATTGATGGCGGCGATATTGCCGTGACAGTATCGAATG
>DAOTMJ010000094.1 GCA_035450225.1 Candidatus Hydrogenedentota bacterium | reverse complement strand
CACGCGGTCGCCGAGCAAGCCGAAGGCGCCGACGGCCCCGCTGCCGTCCACGTCGTCGGTCTCATAGTCCAAATTGGCTTTGGGCACGCGCCCTTCGGCGACCAGATTGCGCAACGGACGCCGCCGCTGGTACTCGCCGGGATCGTCAATGCCTTCGAGATAGCCGAGATACATGCGGTACAGAACCCGGGCCTGGATGTTGTGAACGTTTTCTTCACCAGCGGGAATGGACAGGGTAATACCGTGATCCTGGGCAAATTTGAGCGCCGCTTCGTATTGCTCGGGCGTGAGATTGGAACCGTCGTTGACGCCCTCGTCCACCAGGCCGTTGCCGTTGTTGTCCAGGCCGTCCATGGCAAGGGCGAGGGCGTTGCCGTCGTCGTCCACGAATCCATAGCCGGGAAGAACCGCGTCGGGGATGTACTCGTCGGCTAGGTCGGGATTCGAGGCCACGGACGTATCCGTCGGCTTCCCAATCTTCAGCGAACCGAACGGCGCGCCCATGAGCAGGTTCCACATTTTTCGCGCACGAACCAGTCCGGTATCCGGCAGGAAAAGCGGCGTGTATTCGAACACACTGGCGCCGGACGAAAACGCGGGGAGCCAATACGCCGCGTTCGCCGGATCGGCTGTCGCGGCAATAGCGGTTGGGCGTCCGGGATCCGCCGAGTAAAGTTGCATGTCGAATGTGTACGCGCCGGAAGCGTTGAGGTTGACTTTGGAGGCCTCGTCGTTGACGAGGATGGCGGCGCGGCCCACGATCTGGCAGACGGGTTCGCCGCTGGATTTCAGGCGGCAGGGGGGCTGGGCGACGCCGGATTCGCGCAGGTATTGGGGGGCGATTTCGCGCGCGCCGCGGAGTTTGTCGAACTCGAAATCGGGCCAGAGATTGGGCACGGCCTTGGCGAGGCGCCCGCCGCGTTCCCATTGGCCGTTCACGAAATGGCCGCGATCGGCGAGGTAGTTCCAGCGATTGATCGCGGCGAGGTAGCGCATCAGCCGCGCATCCACATAGAACGTGGCGCCGGACGCGGCGACGATGGCGCCCGTTTCCGGGATCAGGGCGGTGTCGGTCGGGGGCGTTTCGTACAGCGCGGGCTGGTAGAGGGGCCGCGAACGCCAGCCGGGATCGGCCTGGCCGAGATCCGTCGCGGGATCCATGTTCGAGAGGGCCTTGTAGACGTTTTCGTCGTCCGCCAGCGCGAGGCGGTACATTTGCAGGTTTCGCTCGGCGTATGCCGCCGCCCGGAAATCGTAATATTCCGGATACGGCGTCCAGTAGTCCATGTGGTTGTTGATAACGAGGTCGTAATCGTTGTCGATCGCGTCCACCCAGCGGTGCTGTACGTCGGGCGGCCCCCAGGGAAGCGTCGGATCGCAGGGGATGTTGTAGGAGCTGGGGGTAGTCTGGCCGGGCGTCGTGAGATTTACGTTGCGGAGGATCTGGTAGATGGAGTCGTTGGGATTTTCGGACGGTGCGGCGTATATCGGCGCGGTGAGGAACCAGCGCTGCTCGCCCGGTTCGTCCACGGTTCCATCGCCGTTGTTGTCGCGCCCGTCGTTGCCGCCCCAATAGAGAAACACGGCGGTTTCGTTGGACTCGTCCGTGCCGACCGATCGGAAAAAGGTTCGGGCCAGTTCGGTCTGGCGGACCTCGTCGTACGTGTTCCATTCTTTGGGCAGGGGCATATCGAGCGAATCGTCGAGATCGTTGTCCACGGCGTCGCCGGGAAAGACGACGTTCGGCAGGCCGGCCAGCGCGCGGTTTTCGTTGGGCGGCACGCCGGCCGTCTGGTTGATAAGGGCGGCGGGATCGTCGTCGTAGCGATCAGCGACCAGCCCCGCGGACGTGTCCGCCACCAGCGGAATCCACACCGAATCGCGAAGGCCGTCCCCGTCGTTGTCCACGTCGGCCCAATTGTGAACCTGCCACGCGGGCGGCAGTTCGCTGGCGTTGTCAATCAGGAAGGGATGGTCCGCGCCGGATTCGACATAGCGCGCCAATTTGGGGACGCGCAGCCCTTCCTCCTTGCGCGGCGTGTAAAAATTGTCCGGCAGGCCGTAACTGGGATCGGTGGGCGTCGGCCTGTAAAAATCGTCGTAGTTGACATTGTTCGGGGGGGTGTGGGCCAACAAGGGAGCCGGCGCGGACCGGTTTGGGCTCATGGGGTCCACGAACGCCCACTGCTTGCCCTCGATCCACGCGCCGTTGAAATAGGCGCGCCAAGCATGGTCGAGCGACGTGTAGGTCGGGTGGATGAGCTTGTCGTAGTTGAGGAAACTCATCGCGATGGCCGTGGCGGCGTCGGCCAGCAGTTCCGCGCGCACGGTGTTCTCGACGTTCGTCGAGGTCTTCAGTTCGACCCGGCTCACGGTGAAGAACGTCAGGGCGATCGCCATCAGGATCGTCAGGACCGCCACGGCAATGATCAACGCCGCGCCGCGCGTCCCGCGTCCCGTGCCGTTCCTCTCGAGCTGTTCAATCCGCATGTCGGCCTACTCCTAGGGCCGCCTCCCATAAGCGGCGGGGATATTGAGCTGCAAGTTGAAATGGCGCTTGAAATCCGGCGCGCCGGGATAGGGGCTCTCAAACATGAGCCAGAAACTGATGATAATCATTTCCGGCCAAAGCTCTTCCGACCAAAATGGATTGAAAACTCTATTCTTATTGGCATCTGGTGTTTCATCATTCATGCCATAACCAAAAAATACAAATCCGCCGAATGGCTGGTCTTTGCGATTTATGTTGGGATCGGCGCCAAAATCGCGTCCGGGAGGGTAACTGGCGCTAACGCGGTTCGGCGCAAGCGTTGAAAGAATATTGTCAGTTACCATGTAATCGAGCGGTTCGAGATTAAATTCGGCCCAGAAATTGATATTATCTATTCCAGAATCCCCGCCAGCGAGCATCCGGATCCACATTTCACACTTTGTAGACCACAAAATTTTGGATTGTTCTTCAGTAAGGCGTTTTTTCGTAACGGTTATAATGTGGCCGTTAGAGTCTGGGTGTTCAGCAAGCAGATTATTTAGAATCACGCCAAATCGCGTTGGCTCGCCTCTTTCATCCAACCATGGCACGGGAAAATTATTTAGGTTATCCATGTTCTTTTCGAAGTATTTGAGCAACGGATACGGATAGGCATCTCGGAACCGCGGCATGCCATCGGAAAAGTAGACAGGGTTACCATTGGTATCATATCCCGCGATATAATCTTCCAACGCTTCAGGAAACCGGTAGGGATAAGCATCGGTCGAGATGTTATCCGAATCTCCTTCTTCTTGAATCAATTTGTTTCTATAAATAACCCGGTTGTAAACAACGTAGGTGACTCGTGAACATTTATAGTTGTCGGATCCACCCGGTACTTTTGTTCGTTGAATGAATGTCATGCCGATGGGTGTGCCATAAAAAGTTCGGATAACCCCATAGTCACGAATAAAATGAGAAGGAATAAGATCGTCTTCTATAATGGTTAGGGCGCTGCGGGCCTTCTCGAACGCATCAAGCTGCTGGTAACTGGTCCGCGCGGACCGCACGCTGCCGACGAACAGCATCACAACTCCCGACATCAGCACCGCGAACAGCGCAATCGCGACCAGCAACTCCACCATGGTGAAGCCAGGAGCAAGGGACAAGGGGCAAGGCGCAAGGCGCAAGGCGCAAGGCGCGAGGCGCGAGGCGCGAGGCTCGGTAACCGCCGCATCTACCTTGTCCATTTTGTCCATTCCGTTCACTATGCACTCCGCACTATGCACTTCGCATTACGCATTTGGCGCTATGCGCTTGTTCATCTTCGCGTGACGTAGGTCACGAAGGTCTCCCGGCGCCCGTCCATCATCTGCACCGAAAAGGTCACCCGGTAGGTGTCGGACATGGCGCCGGTCTGTTGCACGGTCGTCAGCCATCCGTTGTACAGGGCGTAGGCCTGTTCGGTGGCCGCCAGGGTTTCGAGGGTATTCTTGTCGAGCCACGACAGGAAATCGCGTTGAAT
Organism: Candidatus Hydrogenedentota bacterium; assembly: GCA_035450225.1. Classification (NCBI taxonomy): domain Bacteria; kingdom Pseudomonadati; phylum Candidatus Hydrogenedentota; species Candidatus Hydrogenedentota bacterium. The sequence goes on along the minus strand of DAOTMJ010000094.1, from coordinate 50 downwards.
ATCGAGCGAACGCAGCCGGGTCATTTCCGAGTTGGCCAGGTTGGCGGCGG
>DAOTMJ010000093.1 GCA_035450225.1 Candidatus Hydrogenedentota bacterium | reverse complement strand
AGATTTTCGGCCACTGATCATCTTTCATCATGTTCGCCAACCGCCGCGCCCGCGCGCCAACCTGTGACGCCCATTTCGAGTCGAGCATTTCGAGCGATGCCAGCGCGAATTCGCCCGCCTCGATTGCGGCCCGCATTTTGCGAAACGACCGCAACCCGCCTTCGCCGAGGTTGTGCGCCATGTCGATCAAGACGGCCCGGCGCACGGGAGACAGTGCATACCAGCCGCCGAAGATCCGCACGCATACGCCCTCGGCGTGTATCAAATCCACGTCCAACATTTGATCGGCCTCCCGTTGCGAGATACCCACATCCTCAAGGTTCCGGCCCCAACCGATTGTCAATTTTCCAACCGTGTCCCGGTACGGGCGCAAGGAGCATCCCTCGTGATATTTGACCAGATCCCTCGTGTTGTTGGCAATCATAACCGTATCCTTTCCCTAGTTATGCTTGTTCCTTGGAGCCACGGCCTGCATATCAACCCTCGCCCTCGATATGTTTGGCGCGGGCGCACCGAACATTGATCTGGTTGATCATTTCCACGATGCCCTTTTTCCCGTTGCCCCAAATAGCCTTTTGCAATTCGCTCGTGTCCTTTTGGACCTGCCTCAATTCGATTGCAACGCTTTTGTTTTCTCGCATGAATTCATCGAACCGGGCCAGCGACTGTTTGATGGCCGAATTGTTCCAGAAAACGCCGAGGATCGTAATGACGCCGCCGCCTATCAGTAGGAAGTCTTTCGCGCTGTCAAGGTCAACCGGCATCTCGCCACCTAGTTTCTCTGTGTAGTCTACTGTTTTCCGTGTCGAAAATCAAGCCACAGGCAAAATACTGTTCGCATGAGCCAGCCATGTCGCGCCGCTGTCAAGTGAAATTTTCGGCAGGTCATATCGAATCGCGCCGCCTTCCGAAAAATTGGATCTGTTCCAGCCGATCTGGCTTGTAATATTAGCAATATTATCGGCGCGTACCGCCGCCGCAAGCGTTTCCTGATATGACGTTGGTTGCGGCCAAGGCGAGTTCAGGTCTGCCAGTATCCCGTCATAAACAGACACAATGCCGAGTTGGTTTGCTGCAACGGCTTCGGCCCGTGCCTCGTTCGCCGCCGATATCGCCACGGGAATCTGTGCAGTGGCCCAATTCCACAGTTCTATCCAATACGGGTTATTGTAAACACCACTGAAGTAGTTATTGGACTGATTCCACATTCGCGATTTTAGTTCGACAATAGCGGCGAAATAGGCGTCGTATTTTTGCGGTCCCCAGTAATAGTTGCTTATTGTAACATTGCGAGATCCGCCGATGATTCCCTGTGCCGCAACGTGGAGCGTTTTTTTTGGCGCAAGAGTAAACGGCCCGATTATTCGAGTAACTATTTCAGGGTTGGAAAACGCACGGTTTACGCTCCGAATATCGGCCCCGGTCCTAAACGCCGCCAAGGAAAACGGTTCTCGTGGCGTTGACGGATAGACGCTGCCGTTACCACCTGCGCCCGTGGCGTCAAAGTCCGCCTTCGAGATTTCACCAAACGCCAGAGAGTACGGGTAGGTGCTGTTTGATTCGATGCTGGGCGATGATCCGTATCCGCCCGACAGTTTGAAGTCCAACCGTAACATGAACGTCTGGGGTTGATCTGTAATATTGACATAGCGAACGGCCATTGCTCGGTTTAGTGTACAAGTCCCATATTGAGCATATGTTTCATACGACGGCGGTCCGGAATCTATATGATACGCATAACAGACACTGGCTTGTGTGTACTGATAGTCCGGCATGCTCGGAGAATTCGTGTACCCGAACATTCCGAGTGTGTACAGATTCGCGGGGATTTCCGTATTTTCGCGCGCCTTGGCCTCGTTATATTGCTCGCGGATCGCGGCTTTGAACGCCGGATCGTTTTCTCCATCGAAACCGTATGCCGGATATGGGCCGGGCGGATAAAACACAGGCAGGATGGCGTTGTATGCTGCCCCGTAGCCCGCCACGTAATGCGCGCATCCCGTCACCCCCCAGACGCGGTATCGGACGCCGAGCGGGGCGAGTCTGGTATATCTCAACTCCCTTAATAGCGTTGCGATGTTTAGTGATTTTGTAGATAAATCCCACACATCGGTCGGGTATGCCGTTTGGTTTGCCTGGATTTTGTGTGGCGTCGTGTCTGGTGAGAAATACCAGTCTGGATAATCCTGAATCACGCGCAATGCGGCCAAGAGTTTATGGACGGTCGCCGCCGCGATATCCCGGCCATATTTCACACCGCCCGCGCCGCTTTCCCCGGTGTCCATCCCGGCAACGAGGCTTTCATACGGTAGCGGTTCCTTTGTGGACTGCACGATGGCTTCGCGTTGACGGTAAACGTCTATCAGTTTTTGCAATGATTTGTGGTTTAGCACAAACACGGGCTGGTTGTTTTCGGGCGAGTACAGGTCGCCTTCCGGCGAGCCGTAGGTGCGATCCGTCCACTCGGATCTGAAATCCCGGCCTACGTCCCCGTGATCGAGGATCATTTCATGTCCCCGGCGTTCCCGTGGCCGATGGGAATCGCGCCAGCGGATACCATTTTTGATAGCCCTGCTCCGCATACCAGACTTGCTGTTTGCAGGATATCAGTGTTGGTTTTGTAGGTATATCGGGAAACGTGTTGTATGTTTTGATTTCCGTTCCGCCGCCGCCGCCGATCCGAATCAGGGCGATATGTGCCGTCGTGCGCGGTTTCGATGCGTCCTCCCAGATCACGTCCGCCACGCCGTCATCTGCTATCAGGAGCAGGCCGGGATGCGCATGGGACAGGCGGGCCCGTTTGGTGGTTGCCGCTGTGTCGGATTCCGCGATTACAAGTGCTAGTGTCATACCCATATAACACACTGGCAACGCCAGATATGGACCGTGCTTAGTGGTGGTAACAGCGAACGGGGCGGTGTTGTCCGCTTCGCTCGATGTGCCAACCAAGCCGATCCGGTGATCGCCGCTGTATAATCCAATTCCAGCCGGATCGGATAGCGGCCCCTGATAAATTTTGTAGGATTTGTAGGGCTGCAAAATGTTGCCGCCCATGTTGACGCCAAGGCAATACAGGGCATCGCCACGCCGGTCGGTGCTGGCGTCCTGAAACAACTGCACGCCGTCCGGCGTTTCCCCGCCCGTCGTGCCACCGCCCAAAATGACGCGGGAAGCCTCGATGTTTTTTTCAAGGCCGTTCAAATAGGCCGCTGACAATCCCTCGCCTCGTTTCACGGGCATCGGTTACATGCTCCAGTTTATGGCCGCCGGGACAGCCGGGTATCCTGTAGGCCCACCGCCAATTACGCCATTCGGTTCGTATGGCCCGACAAGGCCGAATTCGCCAAAATTGGCATATTCATACACCTGATCCACTACGATCCTAGTAATCCCTCTGTTGCCGTAGGCGTCCTGCCCGAAACGCGCCCAGACGTAATCCCAACCGGACAGGATTGGCAGGGTCAAGGTCTCGCCGTTCAACGCCTGCGTGGAATACCATGTTATATAAGGCGCAACGAGAAAGTCGTATTCGACTTTTGCGAACCCTTGCGGCGTTTGCGAAACTTCCGTTCCGATGCAAAGAACCATTCCGGGAGCGAATCCCATCCACGTATCGTTATTGATCGTGCCTTGCATATCGGCCAAAAACGCCAGATTCGCAGGTGTAAGATGAGACCAAACTTTCGAGACATGTATCGCGAATTTCGGTTTATAAACATCGGCCCCTTGCACATCGCCCCGCTGATCGACGTTGATCGCCGTGCCAGGATCTTCCTCGTCGATTCCCACGGAGGCGGTATAGGTCGAATTCAAAACCGATTTGACCTTTTCGGTCCCGGCCCGCATGGTGAACGTCCACTGTTCGCGCGACGGCGTCATAGACATGTCGAACACCGCGTCAAACACCAGCGATACCCTAGTGCTTTTCTCCGTTCCGCTAATAGGTTCCGTGCGCAATTCCGTCAACGTGAACGCCTCGAAACCGTATGCCGGATATGGCCCGCCGATCATCGGCAAAAACGGGATCAGGTCTTCCGCCGACATGTTGCAGTCGTAGATCTTTTCGATGCGGAACCCGCGCTCGCCGATTGACATGCGCGGGCTATCTGCCTTTTCAGGAAACATCTGGTAAAAAGTATGCATTTATACCACCACCGCCATCGGGTCATCTGTGTTGACCGCGATCTGTTTGAGTAGATCTTTGATATCCGCCAATTGGTCCTGTACTGTAGTGGTAGTAGTCCTCTGATCTATCGCATACGCCGCTTGGTAGGCATACGCTCCTTGCGCGCCGACCGTTTCGAGCCGTTTCGCGAGCCCTTCGCCGAGGTCCATTTTGGCAAGGCCCGTTGACAAGTCGCGGGGTTTGAATTCCGGCGCTTTCGGCAATTCGAT
>DAOTMJ010000092.1 GCA_035450225.1 Candidatus Hydrogenedentota bacterium | reverse complement strand
CACCCAGCCGTCCCAAAATAACTCCATCCATTCCATCCATGCAAGGCCGAGGATCTCTGTGCTTTTGATCGCGCGCCGGATGCCGAGGTCAACCAACCCAGACGATTCGGCCATAAACGCGAACGCGCCAATGATCAATCCGAGCGGGCTAAGCATCGCGCCCAGTAAAACGAGTATGCCTTTTACGGCACCTATTACAGCTACTACAACAGCGATCTTTTTTACCGCCTCTGCTATCACGGTTATTGCGCTGCGATGCTCTTCCAACCACGAGCGGAATCCAACAAGGAACCCTTTTATTTTATCGGCCAAACCCGCCAACACCGGGGCGAGTTCCGTTGCCGCCAGAATTTTCAAGCCCTCAAACGATGCGCTCAACCGTTTCATAGCGGAATCGTATGCCTGTAATGAGTCACTAGCCTCGCCCGATACTACCACACCAAGTTCATGCGCCTCGTTCGTAAGCCGGTTGAATTCCTCCCGCGACAACTTCAACATCGGGATGATGTTCATGCCGCCGCGCCCGAACACCTGCATTGCCACGGCGGATCGGACGGTAGGATTTTCGATGCCGCGCATGGCATCCGCGATGTTTTTCAAGGCCTCTTCCGGGCGCATGTCCACGAGTCGTTTCGCGTCCAACCCCAGCGCGGCGAATATCCGAGACTGCGCCTCGGAACCCCCCGCCGCCGCGAACAGGTTCCGTTGCATGAACCGCATGGCGTTCGCTACATCGGTAATGCTGATATTGACCTGTTTGGCCACATAATCCAGTTCGCTCATCGTTTCGATGGGCACACCGAGTTTTTCGCCGATCATCAACAGGGATTCGGCCCGATCTTTGACACCGGCAATGGACCCCAGAATGCCGATCACCGGGGCTGCAATCGCCGCGCCAACACCCACCAATGCGCCGGTTGTCATACTGCCCGAAATGCGCGACAACATCCCGGACAATCGCGATTGGAAGCCGGATAGGTCCGGCACAATCTCGAATAGGCCAGTACCGACCGTCATCTGATTCGTCATCTGTGCCATTCGACTAGTTTACTCCCATTCGCGCATAAGCCGTTCGGCGAATTCTTTCAGCGTCGTTTTTCGCGGTGCAGGTCTTCGGATTGTCGGATCAAAATCAGAGGGTTCGCACTTGCGCCGGTTCCAGAGGTTGTTCATTACGCATGCCAGCAAGGACGTGTGTTTCCACGATTCGGATTGCCGCGTCGAGGCGTAGATGTCCAACTCTCGCGGTGTCAAATCGCAGTCCGGGTCAAGCCCTGCTATTGCACACACCTTCATAATGAAATCCTCGTCCCAGTGTTCTACGTCTCCGGTACAGTAGGGTTTTCGGCTGCGCCGCTTCCTGAAACGTCCGGCATGTGTCCGCGCGATGCGGGCCATGCGTCCGCGATGATTTCCCAAATCGCGGGAAAAACGGTAGACCACGCGGGCGGCGGGATGACTTGATCGAAAAAGTCATCCTGTGAAATGCGCCTCTCCTTGGCCTCGTCTTCGCACATGTACCACGCAACGTCAATCAGATCCGACAATTTGATATTGGCCGGAGCCATCAACTGCCCGATCTGGAATCCCGTCATTTGCGCGGCACGGCGAATAACCCGCGTCGTGAACTTCGGATGCCATTCTCGCCCGAAAGCGTCCACGAACATTTTAGATGCGTCCGCCATTCCTGCACCGCCTTTCTGTGTTGGTTGCCGGATATACTACGCTACCGTTACGGTCGGTTTGCCGGCGCCGGTAATCGTGATGCTGGCCTTCACGGGTTCGCCGAGGTTCTGTGTCTCGGAAAATTTTGTGACATACGCGGCCCCGGAAATCGTGACGCCGCCGATCAACTGCACGGTCAGTTCCGTGCTGTTGTTGAAGGCGTCAAACAGCCCGACGTAACCGCCGCTGTCGCCAGTGATATAGACGATGTCGCCGGAAGCCGTCCACGTTTTCAGGCCGGACATTTTGCGTTCCCACCCCTGATTCGCGCGGGTGGTGGCGTCCACTTCCCTGGAGCTCATGTCTAGCGTCACGTTCGTGAGCTGCACCACGGCGGACCCCAACGACCCTTGGGAACCGAATTTCAACGTGCAGTCGTGTCCAAGTTTTTCGCGTCCAAGTTTTTCAGGCATCTTTCCTACTCCTCTAATATTCTCGTTGTTGCAGTTATCCGATAGCCGGGGAATCCGTCTCCATCGGTAATGAACGCGGGCACGGTCGCGACAATCGGCCACGCCTTGTACCCGGTCGCCATATATGTCGAGCGATCCAGTAGCCGCCAAACATCGAAAGCCAAAGAGCGGAGCGGCTTTCCTGTGGCGTTTTTGTCGCCCCAAACCGTCAACCGTGCGCGGACTATCGCGCCACGCCGTCCCCGCGTCTCAAATTCGCCACCGTCATCCTGTTCGATTACGATAGCGGGATTGCCGCATGTGCGGGGCACGACCGATTCGGTGAATATTGCGGGCCTGTTCGAGCCGTCTCCAAAATCGAACTGTGCCAGCTGCGATAGTATATCAGCGTTGGACGCCAGCAGGTTTCGTATTGCAGTAACCACCATTTACCGGCCCTGCCGTTTCGTTTTCTTTTTGCGCGCCGCTCCACCGCCACCGCCACCGCCGCCGCCACCGCCCATGCTCCCGGACGTTTTCGTTTCGCCGGTATCCATGCCGGTTGGAAACGACCGCCCGACGTTTTCAGGGGCCCATCGCTGCCACGAATACCGCCCAGCAATCTGGCCGGTCGCCGTGCGCCTTATATCGAGCGACGCTTTCGTTTTGTCTCGCGCCAGCCAATTCGCCGCAATAGCGTTTGCCTGCGCCTTGGCGCGCCGCGCCGCCGCCGTGTTGCCAATACCGAACGCCCGCATATATTTCACCAACGCACGGGATATATCCGGCAGCACGGGCTGGACAAACGGACGCCGTGGATGTATCCGCCCGCCGAATTCGTGTATCCACCCGTAAAATGCCATTCCTATAGCAAACGCCTTGCTGCGTTTCACAACCCTGATTGACTTGACCAGTACACCCGTTTGTATATTGGGCGGCGTGCCCGGCGCGGACGGTTCGCCCGCTTCGCTGGGATTCATGGACGCCTGCATTTTGGCAATGCCTTCCCTCATGGCCGCCTCGATGCACCGGTCGTATAATTCGCCCATCGCCTCGGTCGTTTCGCGGGGGAAAAAACGAACGCTCCGCATACTGACTTTTGCCGCTGCCATATTACGGCCTCCGTACCGGCGCAATGCAGGCTTCCAGTACAGCATGTTTCACCGGTTCGCCGATGGTTTCCAGCACCTCCACGACGCGGAACCACTGCGTGGCAGTCTCTCCCGCCGACAGGCCCGGAACAAATTCGGATATGCTATGCGGTTTCATTATCGCCACCGTAATCCCTGATGGGCATTTTGACGGCTGCCAGTTCCGCGATTCGGACCGGCTGGTTTACGCCGCCGTACCGGATCGATTCGACTCTGTACCATCTCAATATATCAGACGCCAGTCTTACATGTCCAGCCATATCCGGCACATTGCCCGCGGCGTCGAACCGGGCCTTGACTGTTTTCTTCGTGTCGAACCCGTCCAGTTGCGGAACGTTGCCGGTCGCGTACAGGTTCGCCGTAACGGTTCGGACGGCCTGCATCGAGACGAGCGGGACTTGTCCCGTGGCATTCAGCGTGCCAGTCACGACGCGCCGCGCATCGAACGACGCGGCTGGCACGCTCCCTGTTGCGGCCATGTCAGCCGTCACTACGCGGCTGGCGTGCATCGAAACAGCCGGGTTGACGCCCGTAGCCGTAAACGCGGCCTTCGCCCCGCGCACGGCGGCCATACGCGCCGCCGGAACGTTCCCTGTAAACGCGAATTCCGCGTACTGTTTGACCCGGTGAACCGCCTGTACTACCAGTGTTGGTATGTTGCCTATGGCATCGAACGCAGCAGTAATCCGTTTCTTCGGTTCCGGCACGGCGAATCCGGCAAACGGGACGTTGCCCGTCATGGCCAGCTCCGCGAAAACCCGCGTGTTTTGCGATGTTGAAAACGCCGCATCCGGCACATTGCCTGTCGCCGCAAACACGGCTTTCCTCGTGCATTTGCCGGCAAACGACACGACGGCATTCACGCCTGTCGCGGCCATGCTGTTTACGGCACGCCGGATCGCCGCAAACGACGCCGCCGGAACGTTGCCTTCCGTCTTGAATCGGTTGATGTTCGCGCCGGCGCCCCAGTAGTCGCGGGCCCAGAGGTCCTCGTTCCAAACCGTCCCGTCCTGCCTGCTCGACTGCGTTTCTGCGACAAACGACGCTTGCGGCACGTTGCCACGGGCACGAAGTACCACGCCGGTCCAATTCGTACCTTCAAACGTCACACTGGGTGTATTACCATTGACATTGAACTGCGCTTTCGTAACGATCTTGGCGAAAAACTGAGGGATCGGATTCCGGGCCACGGCATCGAACACCGCCCACGACGATCCTGTGTCGGCAAACGCCGAGAATTCCGGCACGTTGCCGGTCGCCGAAAACGACGCGGCCCGTTTGACCTTCGCGGCAAACGACACAAGCGGATTCACGGCCTCGGCGGCGAATTCGCCAGCGCGTTTTATCGCGCCGGTGAACGCCGCTACGGGGTTGACGCCCGTTGCCGATATCGCGGCC
>DAOTMJ010000091.1 GCA_035450225.1 Candidatus Hydrogenedentota bacterium | reverse complement strand
CCGTTGTCGTCGGGGGTAAGCCCTTCCTGCATGCCGAGCGAGTCGCTCTTTTCGGGATTGTTCGGATCGGCGCCCGGCCGCAGCAGGTTGTACCGCCACGGATACGGATCGCCGAACCAGCATTTGCCGTCGCGGTCGCGGTCCGTGAACACTTCGGCGTCCAGGATGATGTCGCCCGGTGTCTTGGACGCCGCGATCGCGCAGAGTGCGCGGCCCATGTCGGTGAGCAGCGTCTGGCCGGGATTGGCCGTCGAAAAAGCCCTGTCGGCGGCGATCAGCCGGTCGAAGGGCTGGCCGGTATCCAGATAGAGATCGTAAACGCCGTCCTCGATCCCGTCGTCCGCGTTCCATATGAACAAGGCCTCCGAGACGAGCGATTCCTGCGACAACGGCCCCAGGTCTTCCGGCGAGGCGGCTGCCGGCCGATTGCTTTCCGCCTGCCGCGTCGCGGTAAAGCCTTCCGGATTGCCGGAAAGATAGAACGCGGTGCGCAACTGGACAGGCGAACGCGACCAGAGATCGTTGCCGGTTTTCAGCGTGGCGGGAACCGGCGATCGGTTGAACAGGAAATAATTCGTGTTGGGCATCAGCCCAAGATTTTTGTCCCACATATTGTACGGGAAACCCAAGTCGTACTGCGTGTCAAACAGTTCCCGGTTGACGCCGCCCGCGATATCGAGCGAATACAGGAAGACCGGCCGCCAGACTTCGGGCAGGGGCCACGGCGCGGAGGGATCGGAAGCCGGATCGAATTTCATCATTTCCCGCACGCGCTGGTTATCGTTCGGATCGTTGGGATCGAACACGGGCCGCAACAGGTAAAAATCGGCGCGGGCGCACGAAAACCGGATCGGATCGAACGCCGCCGCGCCCATCAGGGCCGCCAGATTGTCGTCGGACTCCTGCGAGCCGCTTTTCCACAGGAGTTCCTTCCAGTAATCGTCGGGATAGGTCCGGCCGATCCGCGCGCGCAGCACCTTTTCACGCGCCAGCCCGGGAATCCTGACCGGTGAATCGGCCATTTCGGCGTTGGATGCGCCGAATTCGCCGCCGTACAACGTGTGGTTTTCGTGGATTTCGAGGTAGGGCAGCGTCATGACGTCGCCGACCGACACGAACGGCTGATCGCCGTGCGCGATGGTTTTCCGGTCCATGACAAGGGCGTCCCGCAGGGCGGCCCATTCGCGGTACATCTGCGGAATCATGAGCGTGTTTTCGGCCGCGGGCAGCGAATGCGGATAATAAAAAACGGGGTATTTGAATTCGGGGTCGTAGGCCGCGTTGGGCTGAAGCGGCGTGCCGTTGAAACGGTCAATGCCATCCGGGGTCCCATCCGGCTTCAGCCGCGGCATAACCGGGTCGTGCGACCAGTCATCGTAATTGCCGTCGGTGGCTTCCCAGCGGTTCTTGGTGCCGAAACGATCGCCGTTGTAGATGGCGGTGTGTTTGCGTTCGAGCGTCCGGTAGAAATCCGCGCCCATCGTGTCGTCCGGCCAGAAATTCAGGTAATTGGTCTTATTGGGAATGCCGAGACTCTTGTCGAACAGCGTCGGCAGAAGCGTGTTGGAACCGGCGGTGCTGAACGGCACGGGAATGCCGTCGTCCACGGCGCGGTTGATCACGTCGCGTTCGGTGTAGGTGACGCGATCCACGACGCGGCGCGCCTGGTGATCGCCCTGGAACAGCGTCACGACGACGTTGTCGCCCGGATAAAAACGGCGCTCGATGAATTCTTTCCAGCGCGGGGATTCCGCAGCAGCCGCGCCCAAATAGGCCGGCGGCGGAACGTAGTTCAATGGATCGTAGGGATAATCGAAGAATTGGGTCTTGTAGGCGACAGGCAAAAAGTCGAATGCGCCCGGCGCGGGATTCAGCACGAAAAAGCCGGTAAGGGATTCGCGCCGGGCATCCATCCACCGGCGTCCCTCGTCAATGCCTTCGAGGAGATCGTCCACAATCCCGTCGCCGTTGTTGTCCACTCCGTCAACGAGGAGCGTATTGACGTCGTTGTCGTTGTCAATGCCGTCGTGTTCGGGATTGTTCGGAAACACGCCACCGCGCAACACCCAGCCGGCCAGCGCGGAGAGGCTTTCGGCGGCGTTCACGCCGCCCGCCTGCGGCGTCTTGATGGCGGCCTGCGTGGTCAGGCCTTCGATTTCGAGTTGAACGATGGGCAAATCGTTGGCCTTTCTCCGGAAGATACTGCCCGATTCGCCCACGTTGTAGACGCCGTATTCGTCGTAGGGAACGACAGGAAAATCCGGGGCGGTCACATAATCGCCGTTTGTCCCCATATTGCCGTTGTAACTGACCGATCCATCCGCTTCGTAAAAGATACCGCCTTCGAGGCCGATGCCGTTGCGGAAGATCAAGTTGTCGCGGTCGAAATTCACGTTCTGCGGGTAGCCGATGTAATCGTAGGCGTTGACGGCCAGGAGCATCCGGGGCGGACGGACGGCCACGGCGCCCGCGGCGGAGTCGGGCCGGGCGGCGGGCAGGATCACGGGATTGGCCGGATCGTACGGCACGCGCATGAAGATCCGGTCTTTGGAAGCGATGTCGCCCGATGCCGGGTCCACGCCGCCGACGGCCAGCTCCCAACCGGAGATGTCAATGTCGTGGCCGGTAATGTTTTCGATCTCGATCCATTCATGATCGGGTTCCTGGCTGAACTCGAACGAGTTGATGCACAACATGGGGCCGCCGGCGTCATAGGCGACCGGATCGCCGCCGCCCATGCACACCGCCACGTGCAGGTAGACCTGATCAAGCGCGTTCGCGGCGGGAGGGGGAATCGTGACGGTGAAGGCCTTGTCCTGGCCGTAGCCCTTGCGCAGTTCAATCACATCCGTGTAGGTCAGGTGGCCCATCTCCGGATTAAGCGAAGTGGGAACGTTCAACACGGTGTCGTCCAATCCCGGCACGAAGATCCAGCCGGTGGCCACGCCCCGTTTGTATTTCCCGGTCCGTTCGGAACTCGGAATGCCTTCGGCGGCAAGATCCAGGCTGCCGTCGTCGTTGGCGTCGTAGACGTCGAACAATTCCTGCGGCAAAGACGGGATCAGGGCAGACGCCTCCTCGAACGTGACATTGCCGTTGCCGTCCGCGTCCGCCTTTTCCAGGCTTTGCGCGTCCAAAACAAGACCAACACCGCCGTTCGCATCGGAAGGCCCGCGCCAGTAATGGCTCCAGTACTCCTTCCATGTCCTCGTGGCCGGATCCGCGGACGCATTGTCGTAAAAATCGTCGGGATAATCGGGGGTCGCGCATGCCGCAAACCCTTCCGCGACATCCTGCGCGATGGATTTCGTGCCGACGGTCATGCCGTTCGGCATGGCAGCGCCCGTCGAGGAGACGTATTTGACCGCGACGCGGATCGGATCCTCGTTGTTTCGGTACCACGGGACATCCGTGGTGCCGGAACGCGGTCCGCTGACCGTGGGCCGCCCGCGATAGTCGGTCGTGTTGATCTTCAGATAATACCGTCCGGGCGGCAGGCCCTTGCTCGGCCCGAATTTGAATTCCATGATGTTCGGCCAATGTTCCGTGGGCGCATCGTCCGCTCCCGGCACGGACTCCTTGCCGGGATCCTCCGCCTCGACGAACCGCGTCTCTGTCGAAATGGCCGTGCCGGGTCCGAGCCACGGATTGAGGAAACCGTTGCAGGGATTGGCCGGATCCGAAGTGGTACTGTAGGGCAGTTTCGGCGCCGGCCAGAAACCTTCATCGGGCTGATTGGTTACCGAATAGGCCGGCGGCGCCTTGTCGCGCATTTGTACGCGGGTGAGATCGAAGTTGTTTTGATAGGTGGCGGCAGACGGATCCTCGTTGTAGGCGAGTTGGTACAGATACCGCGGGAAGAGGGAGGACGTGTCGTTGTCCCGCTCCATTTCGGCCTCGACGCGGCGGACGGGCCGGACCATCATCTCGGTGATGCGAACGCCCTCGATGCCCGCTACGGTGTAGACAATCTTGCGGCGGTCGCCGGTCACTTCCACAACGAGCCGGCCCTGATCGAACGTTTCGCCGTGATTGTTCACTCGATCGTAAACCTGCATGCGATCCCACCACGTGTCGTCCACCTGCATGGTGGCGGTTGACCGGCCGTAGCCGGTATCGCGCGCGTCGCGCAGGTTTGCGCCAAGTTGCAGCGCCCGGAGGTAGGGATCGGCCTTGTAGAGCGCCGTGACGGGGTTGCCGAACTCGTCGAGGAAGGCCACGGGATTCGAAAAAACGCCGTTGATATCCAGCGAGACGTTGACGCCTTCTTGCTGGAGGCCGCGCGCGAATTCGAGCGAAGCGATCTTCTCGTCCGGATCGGACGGATCGCCGTAAGCGTTGGCGGGGGAATTCATGTCCCAGTCGTCGCGCAGGACCTGTGCGATCTGTTCCGGGGTGGCGAAATTGTAGTCGAGTTTGAGCCCCTTCGGACGCTGGCCGGCGGTCCAGACCTTTTCGGGTTCGGCGAGCAGATCGCTCTTCATGGCCTGCTGGAACCGGTTGTTGTCATCGGTCGAGTGCAGCGTGATGTGATTCTTGATGTTTTGGTAGTAGGTGTCCGCGTTTGCGAAGGTCTCGTTGCGAATAATGCGCTTGACCTCGTCGCGGGACTTGAGCACGCGGTCGCCGAGCAAGCCGAAGGCGCCGACGGCCCCGCTGCCGTCCACGTCG
>DAOTMJ010000090.1 GCA_035450225.1 Candidatus Hydrogenedentota bacterium | reverse complement strand
GCCCTTATTCTATGCGGGTCGTGAACTCAAGTCCGTCCTAATTTGGACAGCAGTGAGTGTGCATATTCATTGTATTGTTCAAGTTTCAGATTCGCACAACCGACTTTTTCAACAACAAAACACCACCAACCCTATTGTTATCCATTTACCACCCGGCAATCTCCTTCTTTCTTCGCGCCCTTCGTGCCCTTCGTGCCCTTCGTGGTGAATCTTCACAGCACAAATCGGCTGATGCCGTCTTTCAATCGGACCGTGTTGAAGTTCATGAGCAGTCCGATGCGCTTCTTTGCGAGCTTGAGATAGGTCAGCAATTGGGCCTCGTGAATCGGCATCACTTTGTCCACGGACTTGACTTCGATGATGATCTGGTCATCAACCAGCACGTCTATGCGATAGCCGCAATCGAGGAGGACCCCCTTGTAGCGTACGGGCAATTCGACCTGCGTGGCCACGGTTATGCCGTGCGAGGACAGTTCATATGCGAGGCATTTTTCATAAGTGGATTCGAGCAGGCCGGGACCGAGTTCGCGGTGTGCCTCGATGGCGCAGCCGATGACCCGATTGCTCAGGGCATCGAATTCCATGGTGTCATCTCCTTGTTTCGGTTGATTGTTATCTTCACCACGAAGAACACGAAAAGCACGAAGACGAACCGGAAGAGAAGGAACAAGAAACCAATCAAGACGACGGCTCGGCCCACGAAATTGCTTTCATTTCCATGTCTTCCGAGCATCCGCCAATTTGTGCATGCGCGGTCCTCTTGCAGCAAAAAAATCCTACCGCACAATGTTCAACTTTGTCTATCAACGCCGACTTCTTCTTCGTGTCCTTCGTGTTCTTCGTGGTGAATCACCTAAATCTCCGGCAAGGCGAGTTCCTTGCCTTCGCCGGTAAAGATTTTCGCCAGCGACGCGGCGGTGCGGGTAAGAATATCGAACAGGGTGCGAGACTCACCATCGAGCCGATAGCGCCCGGTCACCGCGCCGATTAGTGCGGCCTTGGTTTCCTTGTCCATGGGCGCTTCCTTGCCGCGCGAATAGACGATATGGACGACGGCGCGGTCCACGACGGGCCGGAAGGGTTCCATAAGGTCGTCGGCGAGACAGAAGGCGTCGTAGCGGTTGTGATGATGGACGCCAAGGGATGGATGGAGGCCGGTGGCGCAAATCGCGCGGGCGACCATCGCGCGCAGGACGGTGTAGCCATAGTTGAGAAAACGGTTCTGGTCCGGCGCTTCCCGTTCACGCTTGAAAGCCGGATCGTCGAACAACAGCGGCCAGTATCGCCGCGCGGCTTGGGCTTCGATATTGTCCGTGTCGCCCGACTTGACGCGTTTGGCCATCTCGAAAAATCCGAAATCGCTCTTGCGGAAGTCGAGGAGCGTGCGCCCCTGCGCGGCGACTTTCGCCTGGACAATCTGACGCCAGATCTGTTTCTTGACGGGAAGCGCCGCTTCGGCTTGCTTGACGAACCGTTCGGCCTGGAGATGATGCTGTTCGATGGGCAGCATCATGCCGACCGGCATCATCTTGCCGTCGCACACGACGACCGCCCCGCCATGCGAGGCGATCCCCGCCAGCGCAGGCTGCGTGAAGACGACCTGCCGGTGCGACGCCACCACAGCCGCCACCTCGTCCAAGGGAACCGTAACCGGCTCGGCGGACATCGTGATCGAATCGGAATTGTGCCGCTCGATCAGCAGCCGCTCCATGTTCACGGACAGCCGGACGGCATCCGTGCTCAAGTCTATGATCCGCTCAATCATTCGCCCGACGAAGCTCCCCAAGAGGGGTTACGCACATCTTAACGGGTTCGGACTTGCGGAAGGCTTCCGGAGTACGCGTACGGCCCTCTCTCGGCACGTCTGCAGCACGACGCGCGTCGCCGGTCTCACGAAAATCGATAACTACCGTACCCGTCGAGAACTGTGAAACCCCCGCTATGCGGTACAACCGTATAACGCCTTCCGTGTCTTTCATCTGCACGACTTCATTCAACGCCAGCGAAAAGAGGAACTTTCTTCCGTTGCCGTGATCACGTTTGATGACAGGTTCGCGGTTTTGGAGTCGTCGCATGGCTTCGTACCGGCTTACAACGGATCCCTCCCACTTCACGTTTCCGCGCTTGTCCGTCGTTTCGATGATTTCGACATGATGATTGGAATCGGTGGTGACATGGCGCACCCGATGCTCTTTGCCGATCTTGAATGTGGCGGCATTCTTGCGGATGCGGACCTTGTGAATGGGCAGGCGGCGTCCATCGCTGGTTTCGATGAAGGGATGTTTTTCGGCTGTGGCGAATGCCTTCTTGGGATCGTCGCTGTCCAGTTCGTCGAGCCGTTGTTTGACCTGTCTCCGCACGATGGGATCAACGATGGCCTCGATTTCTCCCTTGGATAGCGCCTCGACGCGTTTACGGA
This sequence comes from Candidatus Hydrogenedentota bacterium, assembly GCA_035450225.1. NCBI lineage: Bacteria > Pseudomonadati > Candidatus Hydrogenedentota > Candidatus Hydrogenedentota bacterium. The sequence continues at coordinate 2,559 of DAOTMJ010000090.1, read as the reverse complement.
CATGGACGCACGGTTTGGCCGGCTCGGAAGAGGGTTGCGGGCTGTAGAATGTATCCTCGTGCATGCGGCCGTTGACCTTCCGCGCGACGCGGTGCGAAACGACGATTTGGCCGGCGGCTTCCTGAATGTCCTGAAGGAAACGGTCCCACGGCGGCGGGACCTTTCCGAACTGGCGGCGGCGTTCCTCGGTGGCGTGCTTGGCGGCGTCGCTGAGCATCTTGACGGTTTTCGGGCTGGTCAGCGCGATGGCGACGGCGTCCACGGCGTGGTGGCGGTGATCTTCGCGATTCTTCTCGCCGCCGTCGCCGAGGACCTTGTTGAGCCCCCAGCAGTCGCGCAGGTACTTGGTGATGACGCCGGTGCTGACCTGGATGTGTTTTCGGTACTCGGCGCCGTAGAGCAGTCCGAGATATTTCGCGGCCAGCGTCGAGGCGTAGCGGGTGTCGTTGAGCACGCGGGCGGAAAAATCCTCGAAATCCTCGAGGTCCGCCATCTGGAAGCGGCGGAGTTTGGCATCGCGGCCTTCTCCCTTGAATTTGGCGACACGATCGAGGATCTCCTGATAGCGTGCGGGATCGCCGCCATAGGCCTCGTGCGGTGTGCGATTGCGTTTGACGCTCCGGTTCTCCTCATGGTAGCAGAGCGTCTTGTTGTTGAAGGAATTGTCCAAGCACCGGCTAAACGGGATGATGTGTTCAACATCGAATTGCGGCGCATCGCCCAACAGGGTGCGCATGCTGATTGTCTTGCCGGTATAAGGGCACCGCCATTCGCATTCCTCGGCCAGCAGAACCTTTTCGATATCGTCGCGGGAGGGATTCTGCACGCCCATTTCCTCAAAAATGCGCTTGGCCGCCTTTTGCCGGGATTTTTCGTTGTCCCGCATTTTTCGGCTGATTTTCATGCGCTCCTGCCGTGGTTTTTTCATGTCGCGGGCAAGCTCGATGCGGATCTTATCCGGCTTGCCGTACTTGTTGATGATCGCATTGACCACTTTGCGCAGTTCGGTCAGAACACGATTGACGACGGGATTGCGCAGGACGGGCATGAGTTGCTGGCGGACGGCCTCGGCCACACAGGGCAGAAATTCGACGGCGATGGCCGGTCCCGGATCGCCATAGACTTCCTTTTCGGCCGTCTTATAGGCGATCCCCTTCTCCATGAGCGGCAAGAGCTTTTCGATAGCTTGCCGGGAGAGCGAACAATACCCGTCTTCGAGTTCGATTTCCCCGAAACGTTTTGCCGTCTCTTCATCGAGTCCGTAGTGCTCGCGCCCGCGCTTAGCAAGGGCGGCGTCTTTTTCGAAACAACGGATGTCTTGAATGACGGCCTCGCGTTGGGCGGGTGTGAACCGGAACCAGCGTTCGCCGAAAATGCCGTACATCTTGGCGGATGTGCGATTGCCAATGAGCTTTTCTTCACCGCCGTTTTCGAGATTGAAGACGTACGCTTTGAGGTTCAGCAGTTTGCGGAGCTTGCCGAAGGTCATTTCCTCTTGGCGGTCGAGGGCGTCGAGCAGTAGGGTGCGTTCTTCGGGATTGAGCGGGCGTTCGGAATAGTCGGGCGCGATGACGCGGAGGTCATTGACCTTTTGAAGTACACGAAATCGCTGGGCGGCGGGCAGGGCCATGGGCGCCCGTTTGCGATCCGGTTCGAGCGGACATGCCCCAATCAGATCGTGCTGGAGTTTGAGTGGTCGCTGCCGGAAGAGGGCGTTATGAAGGATTTTCCGCCATTCCGGTGTAAGCACTTCGGGATGATGTTTCGATTGGGCGTCCCAAATGGCGTTGAATTCGTCTTCGTACATTTGGCGGGCGGTCCAGCGTTCGCGGATGCGGCGCTGGTCGGGATCCGAAGGGTCTATACGGCTGAGGTATTCGCCGAGGGTGCGCGCGCCGGTTTCATGTATTGCCGCGGCCAATTCGGCGATGCCCTGTTTCACGACGCTCTTTTCCTCGTCCTTCTTGCCGGCGGCTTTGCGGTTGCTTAAAAATCCGCGCCGTTGTCCGAGATGGTAGAAAGCCCGCCCGAGTTCGTCCCGTTCGAGTGGATTGTCCAGTGCGCGGGCTCTCAGCCAATACGGGAAGACATGCGGCAGTGCTTCCAAATTAACCTTCTTGTGGCGGGCACGCAATGTCCGGTCGAGTGTCGCGAAATATTCGTGACGGGCTTGTGAATGATCGATATCCCCTTCGGGCAGGAGTCCCATGGCTTGCAGCACACGGCCCACCTTGGATTGCCGCCTTGCACGCCGTTCGCCCTGCCTGCGGATTTGCCTCGCCATTCGGCGTGCCACGCCGCGTGATTCGTCTTTTCCCGCCTCGATATCGCCCTCGGTTCCGGCCTCGAAAATGCGCGATCCCATGCCGACAAGGCGGACGGGATTATCGCCGTCAAATCCGAACAGCGCCCAGCCGATCGAGTTGGTTCCAAGGTCCAGTCCCAGCACCAGCGATTCATTTGCCTTTTTCATGACAGGCCTCCCCATCTGAACAACACCCGAAAACCCCGATCCCCGGCTAAGAAAAATCCCGTTGGCGGGATCTTGTTGGCTTCATT
>DAOTMJ010000089.1 GCA_035450225.1 Candidatus Hydrogenedentota bacterium | reverse complement strand
ATGCCGCGGCGGCCACAGTGGAGTCGAGATCAAGCGCGTGGGCGGCCGTTCCTTTAATTTTTGCGGTGATAGTCAATTTGTCGCTGGCGGTTTTCGCGGCGGTAACGTCGGGATGCGCGGGTGTGTCCGTGCCGTAGGTTGTGCCTTCGCCGGATGCTTTGTTTATCGCGGCCACCAGGTTGTCGATTGAGTCTTCGGCCGTGGCGCCGATCAGCACGTCATAGGGCGCTTCGCCTAATTCTCCGCCGGCAAGGTTTGTGCCGGACCATGAGGCATTGGTGATGTCGGTAGCCACTTCGATCGCGTCGCCTACGTCGCCTATTTCGTCAGCGGTAACTCGGAAAGTGTCGGCGGCGGCTTTGGATGCCGTTACGCTGGCATGTTCGACGGTTCCGGTGGAGTATTTGACGCCTTCGCCGGCGCCGCCGGTAAATGCGGCCACCAGATTATCAATGCAGCCTTCGGCGGTGAGTTCCACCAGCACTTCATTAGGCACGGCGTCCGCGCCGCCGCTGAGGTTGGCGGCTCCCCAGGCCACATCGGTTGCTTCGTTTTCTTCCGTTTCGGTTGTGTCAATCAGATTGCCGGCCGCGCCGATTACGCGCGCGGATACGTTCAATGTCGTGGCGTTGCTGGCCGTGGCTTCCACGTCCGGGTGCGCGGCGGCTACTTTATATTTTACTCCGTCTTTTTCGGCGGGCGTGTCGCGGTTAATCGCGTCTTTGAGATTGGCCAGGGCGGCGGTATCGTCGGCGCCGATCAGCACTTCGCCTTCTTCGGGCGTCAGGTTGGTTTTGAATGTATAGGTTTTTTCGCCTATCGTTACGGTATTGCCGTCCTGGATTTTGCTTCCTCCAGCGGCTACGGTAAGCGTGCCGGCGGCTTTCGCTTCGGTAAGTGCGGTAACAAATTCATAGGCAATATCATCCACGGTTACTGTTTCGCCGTTGGCGGCTACACCTACAAAAGTCAGGTCGGCTTTGGCGCGCGCGCCGCCTTCGGCGATAGCTTCCTGGAAGGTATAAATTGCGGAGCCGATTTTGATTGTTTCGTTATCTTCGGCGTTGCCGGTAAAGGTCAGGATTGCCTTTGCGGCCACAGCGTTCACCGGGGTTTTATCGGGCAGGCCGATTTGCGCGCCGGAAATCTGGCCGCCGTAGATTATCGCGTATAAGGCCATCAGATCGGGAATAGTTTTCATGATTGGCCTCCTTTAAGAGTAGTTATAAGTGGCGCGGTCGTTCCAGACGGCGTTATAGTCATTGACGCCGTTGGCAAACTGAATCGCCGTGCACAGGCCGGAGGCCGGATCATAGGTTATTTTTTGGATTTGCCATTCTGCGGCGGTTGCGGTAGCGCCGGCGCGCGCGCGGCCGATATATTCCGGGCGGTTGCTGGCGTCATACGCTATTTTGCGTTGCAGATCGGATTCGTCGAAGGGGAAACTTATTGTGTGATTGTTCACCATATTGGACCTCCTGTTTTACGTATGGTTTGGTTTGGTTTCGCGCCCAATAAAAAAAGCCCCGGACTGCCCAGGCGTTAAACGCCTCGCAATCCAGGGCTTTAATTTTTTAGGCCTTGGCCGGTTCATCAGGCCGGCGGCTCTTTTATTTGTGTTAATTAAATCATATTTTCCTCAAAATGCAAGCGTGTTTTGCCGTTTTGCCCGGCGCGCTTCGATGAGCTTATCGCGGTGTTCGCGCAGCATTTGGGCTTTAACTCTTTGGCGCACCTGTTTGCGCGCGGTGGTGATGATCTTGTTCACCAATTCCGTCTTGCGCCAGGCGGGCATTTCCGCCCACGCGGGCGAAGTGACAGAGGCACTTAGTTTACGCCGGGCGATATCGCTGGATGTGTCCAGATAATCCCGGTATTGCTCCATGCTCATTTTGATTGATATGCCGTTGATGTTCATCGTGCGTGCCGGCGGCGAAGATTTGAGTATGCCCTGCGCGGCCATTTCCCGCAGCGCGTTATATACCGGATCGTTGCCTTTGGCTTTCGTGATCGGAAGTATGGCGGCCGGGGCCTGCTCGGCAAGCTCCGCTTTGGCCTTATCAAAACGGCGGCGGTAAGCGTTTTTTTCCGCTTCGCTGCGTGAGGGATCGGCTTCTACGCGGGCCATTTCCTTGTGCATATCCTGCAGGCGGACGGATATTTGGGCGCGGCTTTGTTCCGGGGATACGGAAACGATATTCACGCCAAACCAGCGGGCGAGTGCTTGCGGCACGGTTACGCGCTTGCCCCAGCGGTCTTCCTTGCCCATAATTGCTTTACCTGTATAACCTGCCGCGCCTTGTCTGGTAAGCATAGCGGGCATCCAGGTGTTTACCACATATTCCAGATATTTTGCCGCTTTGATTGGCGCGGGATCAAGCTGGTTGTATATGGGCGTGCCGTAGAAGGGATGCGTGGGCGGCTGGCCGGTTTCGTCGCGCGCGGAAAGTCCGGTATAGAAAAGGCCTAAGAACGGATTGGATATGCCCAAATCGCGCATTGTGCCGCCGGTGTCCAAATCTTTGGCGTTTCTGAATAATTCTAGATAGTTGCCCCAGGGAAAGAAGTATTCCATATTTACCCACTGCCAATGTCCGGCGGGGGATTTCCACGGCAGGATCATCACAGAGCCGGCGTTTTTGATATAGGCGGGTAGCTGTTTTTCCAGGTCTTCCCAATCATCGTCGTCCAGGTCGTGCAGTGCCATCGCCAGCATTTTAGCTGCCGGATAGATGAGCGCGAATTTGGCTAATACCCAGGGCCGCTTGATCAATGACTCGGCGATTAAGGGCGCGATTTTGTATTGGTAGGAAACGAAGGGCACGATTGTTTGGCGCAGCCCTTTGACGGATCGGGAAGTCAGCGAATAATCCATGCCCCATTTCATCGCTTCGAGCGCGGCTTCGTCAATACTCGCGCCGGATTGCCGCATCTGTTTGAATATAGCTAGTTTGGCGATATCATCAATGCGGCCGTAATACTTGGCCAGATTTTTTGCGGCGGTAATCACCTTATCCCAGCGGCCGGTTTCGGCCTTGCGGAATTCGTTCAACACGTCGTTAATTTCCGTGGTGAACCAGTTGGTATGAAACATGCCCATGCCGAACGCTTCCTCGTATATCTTATCTTGAGCTTTAAATGATTCGATGCCGGAGATAATATCTTTTATTACATTCGGCAACGAGCGGCCGCGCATGTTCTGCTGGATGATGTTGGATACAATATTGCGCGTCGCGGTAGGCACGTTCAGCGCCACTTTGCCCATTTTGAAATACGCCATGCCTTCGCGGTGGATTTGCAGCATGGTATTGAATAGCGCGCCCTGGTCGGCGGTGATATCCATTACCGGCTTGAGATCGTCGGCGATTGGCTTCGCCACAAACGCGCCGGCCAGCGGGCCGTAGTGGCGGGTGTTGGGCAGTTCCACATAATCTTCCGGCGCTTTCTGCGCTTTGGTTTGCGCGCGATCCAGCGCGGCGGCGAGGGTATCGTGGATTTCTTTCACGTCGGGCGAAGGCGCGGTGCGCATCATTTCGTTGTAGATTTTCACCTGATCAATTAGTTTGCCCACGCTCATGGTAACGTAGCGGCGGGTGCGGCCGTGGATCGGTTCTTTGAGTTTCGCGCCGATGGCGACGCGCACGACGGAGGGTTGCCATACCCATTCGGGATTATTGGCGATCGTTTCCAGAAAATCGAATTTCGCGATATCCGTCAGCGCCTTGCCCATGCCGACCGGCACAGCGACGGAGGCGTCTTCGATCAGGCCCAGCTCGCGGCGTTGTTTTGTCGTCAGGTTTGGATTGCGGGCCAGTGTGTAGGAAAGATCCAGTTTCCCGGAAGGCATAACGCCGATATCTCCATCTTCACCCACGATATGTTTGGCATACATATAGTGAACGTATTTACCTTTGTGTTTGTCAAAGGTTTCCTGCGTGAGAATGCCGCGGTCAACGAGCATTTCGCCGATGATTTCCGTGCGGCGTTTGATGTTTTGCGCCATTTCGCGCGCCTCGTCGGGCAGGTATTCCACCGGGATATCGCCATTGAGATACCAGAACATATCTTTTTTGACTTCCGGCGGGTAGGCGTCAAGTTCCGTTTTCAGTTTGTCGATAAAGCGCACGGCTTTGGCGACGTTGCCCATCGCCTGATAGCGGGCGGTGAGCGCCTTACCGCCGTCGTTAAGCGTCGAGAAGGGTTGCCAGAATTCGCGCCAGTGTTTTTTCAGTTTATCGATAGTTGGTTTGGCGTCGGTGGACATGCGCCCGGTGGCAATTTCCACGGCGCGCGATACTTTGCGGCCGGCAGCGGCGGTTACTTTGGCCGTGAGATCTTCCGCCGTTTCGGACACAGAAAGGAATTCGCCAGATGCATAATCCGGCAACGTGCCGTCTTCCCTTTTAGAGCCGGTTCGATCGAGTATATCCAATAGTTTTATTTCCCCGGTCGCGTCGACGAAAAACTTTTTAAGGTTTGCCGCTTCTTGCGGGGACATTATTTTGTCGGGTGTAAATATAATCACAACACTGGCGTTATGTTTTTCCAATGCTTGCAGTATTTCTTTTTGTGCCTCGCCACGGATTTTACTGTAATCGGTAATCGTGAGCGTGCCGGCCAGTTGGTTCTGATTATTGAGTAAGAGCGCGCCGCCTTGCGGTATATAGCGGCGGGCAATGTTATAGGCGTCCACAGTGGAAGATATTTTTTCGTTGACTTCCGCGGTTTCGAACACGCGGCGTAATACCGGGACGTTGACTTTACCGGGGACATCGGGAGTGGTGCCGGCAAAATGACCAAAACTTTCATTGTAGGCGGCGTAGTGTTCTTGAGTAACGACAATGCTGTCCATCAGCGTAACGCCGGAGCCGGCCAGTAGATTTTCCAGGCGTTCGTGCATCTTTCTGTCTTGAACGGAAAAAGAGGGGTTGCCGGACGGATGATTATGCGCTACAATAATATATTTTGCGCCGGGTGTGTTAAGTGCTTCGCCGGCTAAAGTGGATA
>DAOTMJ010000088.1 GCA_035450225.1 Candidatus Hydrogenedentota bacterium | reverse complement strand
CCATGACCGATTTGAGAGAGGCTCTTCTGAATATGGACTCATTGGAGGCTCCATTACGACTTGGCGATTTAGAGACCACCATTCGATTCGTTGAGGCCCATTTGCACGACATGAAAACGATTCTTAATTCCGTGGACAGCATTCTTACCTTTTGACAGTCCCGGAATTCGGCGTTTCATCGGCTGCTGGTCATCGAAATCATGATGGCGCTGGCCATAGGATTGGACGGATCCAGGGTGCCGGGGGTCACTTGCGCGTTGACCTTGCGGGTCTGGTATCCGGTCTTGGTCAGCGTGATTTCGACATCCACGACGGGTAGGCTGGGGAAGTAGAAGACGCCGTTGAGGATGCCGGAGGTCCCGGTCTTCGTCGAACCGAGGAGGGAACCGTTGTCTTTTCTGCGTACCTCGACCGCCACGTTGCCGATGGGATCGGTGGTCGCCGCATCGGTCACATAGCCGAGCAGGAATCCGGTGGCGCCCGCTTCGCCGGTTCGTATCGTGGCGCTGAGAGAGGCCGAATAGAAACGGTCCGCCGTGACGTTGCTCAACAACACGATCAGTTCGGAGGGTCCCGTGGCGCCGTTGAAGTCGTCGTAGACCACCCGGGCGTTTTCGGGGGACAATTCGACGCCTTCCTTGCCGTTTTCGCACACCAGCACCTTCATGCTGTTGCCGTCGGCATCGGGGGTCCATGCAAAGGCGTCCAGCGTCAAATCCAATTCGCCGTAGACGCTCTGGGCGGTCAGGATCAACGCGCGGGTCGATAGGGGCGGGATGTTGTCGAGCATGGGCACGGAGCGATGGGAGATTTCTTGGGCGAGGTTTGCCTGTGAAATGACCACGTCGGTCACGGCGTTCGGCGAGAAGCGGTCGAGATTCAACTGGTACGGCTGGCGCGCGAATCCGTCCGGGTCGAGCGCATCGGTCGGGCGCAGAAAACTGGTCCATTCGTTTGCCGTGCCGGCGGAGGGATTGTCGTAGGCCCGGCCGCGCGCGTAGTTCCAATAAACGTCCGCCAGGGTCAGGGCGGGGCCGAAGGCGCGCTTGAAGGCCAATTCCAGACCCCGGTTGGCCGCGAGGGTTGCGTCGCGGAAGGACGGTATCGCCGCCTGGTTGGCCAAGGCGCTTTCGTTGGTGCGGATGAGTTCCAGAACGCCTTCATAGGAATCGGCCAGAAACGCCAGCACTTGGGCGGCGGCCGTGTCGGGCGTCGAAGGCGCCGAGGATAAGCCCCGCAGGAGGTAGAACAGGAAATCCTGCGCCGCGTACGAATACGCGGGCGACGAGGCGGCAAAGGGCGCGAACAAGGGTTCGTCGAGCATGGCGAATTCGTTGTGGCCCATGGACCGCGGTATGAAATACAGGCCTTGCCGGACGTTCGAGGCCAGTTGTCCCAGAAATGCCGCCAGACCATCGCAATAAGCCTGGCTGAAGGGGATGGCGCGGGCGCGACCGGAAGAGTCCAAATCGGAGGGGCTGGCCGCCTTCACGATGGGGAAATCGTATCCGCGGTAAATTGCGCGGAAGAGTTCCTGCGCAAAGGCGTTGGCAAAGTCGAGTTCCTGTCTGCGATCGGCCAGCAAGGGCAGCGCGTCATCCTCGACGGCTTCGGCGTTTTTCTTGCAAATGGCTATCAACTGTTCGGGATCGATCACGATCCCGCCGTAGGGCGACACCGCAAACGGCACATCGGCCAGCCGGGGAAAGCGGCTGCGCGGCGGGTCGTTGAATGGGTGCAGAATCAGCGAGAGCGCATTGTTCGCGCCGGCGCAGAGACGGGGCGCGATAAACCCGGCGTCGCGGCACCATGCGTGAATGCGGTTGATGGCCGCACGGATATCGGCCTGCGTGGTTGCCACCGCGCCGTCCGAGAAGTTTCGATTGTCATAGGGAAGCGGGTCCGCAATTGTACCCACGCGCAACGCCGTGGCTGCCTGAAGCATTTGGGGCGTGTAGGAAACCCGCCACACGCCCGAAGGCCACGTGTAACTGGTCGTCTCCTTGGCCGGTGGCGGCTGCACCGCGATCTCTTCTTCCTGCGCCGCGGGACGCAACGCCACCGCATAGATGGCCGTGCGGGGCAGCCCTGTCACGCAAATCCGGACGGCGTCGCCGTCCACTTCGCCGAGGATCGGGATCGTGCTGCCGTCGTCCTGGCGGGCAAGCACCTGCAAAAGGGGGCTTTTCCGGCTTGCTGAGGGAACCATCGCCAGCGTGTAAATGAACCGCATGACGATGGGCTTGTCCGGATGGAGCGACAGCGCTTCCGGCCGGTTGTGGTTGATGGCGACCGGCGTCGAGACAATCCGTTCGCCCGCCGCCGCGTCCACCTTGGGCGCGGTTTCGGTCTTGGCAATGCCCAATACCACCGGCGCATCCAGCGCGGCCGGCGGCACTTGCAGCCTGACGCCTTCGGCCTGCAAGGAACCGCCCGCGACGCCCACCTGCGCCACCGTGCCCGGCTCGGCTACGGTGATGTAACGGGCGAAGGTGGCCCGGCGCGTGCCCACGGCCGTCGTCACGGACAACGACACCGAATAGGCGCCCGGCGCATAGTAAATATGACTGGGGTTCCGAAGGGTGCTCGTCGAGCCGTCGCCGAATTCCCAGAACCACGAGCGAATTTGGGAAATGCCCGGCTGCGATGTGTCCGTAAACTGGACGGCCAACGGCGGGCTGCCCGATGCGGGCGATGCCGTAAAGGACGGTTGGGGCGCTCCCCGATCGTCCGGGGGACATCCCGCCAGACCGACAACCACCAGCGACAAGGCCAGCACGACCCGGCAAGCGGAAACGCGCTTCATGAAAAACCCCTCCCAATCTACTTGCAACGGTTCATCCGGGCATACCACACCCGCCTAAGCGTTTCACTCCACTGGCGCTTAGTGTGCGCGATGCACGTTTGAAAAGTCAATAGGGCCGCCCGGCGGCCCGGCAGTCTGGCCGCTCGGCCCATGCGGAGCGACCCAGGCGGTTTTGGAAAGAAAAGACCGCGTATCCGCGTGGTGCAATCGTCCGGTTTGCACGATATAATGTACGCGAACAAGGATCCGTCCCGAAAGACGGCGCTTTGCTTATTGTGGTCTGAAACAGCCAAGGGAGAACCTGCCATGCCGAAGATTGCGATGATTGGCGCGGGAAGCATCGTTTTCTGCAAGACGCTGATGATGGATATTCTGGCGACGCCGTCGTTGGCGAACAGCGAGTTTCGCCTGATGAGCCGCACGATGCCGAAACTCGAACGCATCAAGAAGTTCGCGGACAAGGTTATCGCCGAAAACAAACTCAAGGCGTCGGTGTCGGTCACGTTGGACCGGCGCGAGGCGCTCAAAGGCGCGGATTATGTTATCGCGATGCTGCAGGTGGGCGGGGTGGACGCCTTCGAACTCGACTACCAGATTCCGATGAAATACGGGGTGGACCAGTGCATCGGCGACACGATGGGGCCGGGAGGCGTGTTTCGGGCGCTGCGGACGATTCCCGTGATGCTGGATCTCGTCCGCGACGTCCAGGAATTGTGCCCGAACGCCTACATCCTCAATTACGTCAACCCGATGGCCATCGTATGCTGGGCATTGGGTACGGTCCCCGGCGCAAAGTTCATCGGCCTGTGCCACGGCGTACAAACCACGCTCGATCTCATCTCGCGCTATGTCGGCGTGGACAAGAAGCAGATTGACTACCTGTGCGCGGGGATCAACCACATGGCGTGGTTTCTCAAACTCGAACACCAGGGCAAGGATCTCTACCCGCTGTTCAAGGCGAATTGCGAAAAACCGGAGTACTACATCAACGAAAAGGTGCGTATCGAAACCATGCGCCACTTCGGCTATTTTATGACGGAGAGCACCGGCCATCTCTCCGAGTATTTGCCGTGGTTCCGAAAGAACCAAAAGGCGCTCGACCTGTACTGCGACGAACCGGCCTTCGGGGGCGAGACGGGCGCGTATTACAAGTGGTGCCGCCTCATCGCCGACAATCTCGAAAACACGGACATGTTGGCCGATGAACCGACCGCCCTTAAACCGCGCAGCGTCGAGTACTGCTCGTACATCCTCGAAGCCCTCGAAACCGGCGTGCCGTTCAAACTCCAGGGCAACGTCCGGAACGAAGGTTACATCGCGAACTTGCCGCATGGTTGTTGCGTCGAGGTGCCGGTGTTCGTGGACAAGATGGGATTGCACCCGACATTCGTCGGCAACCTGCCCCCGCAACTTGCCGCGCTCAATCAGAGCAACATCACCGTGCAGGGTCTCGCTGTCGAGGCTGCCATGACCGGCGATCCCGAACTCGTCGTTGCCGCCTGTGCGATGGACCCGCTCGCCTCCGCCGTGCTTACGCTGAAGGAAGGGCGCGACATGGCCGCCGAAATGCTCGAGGCCGAACGAAAATGGCTTCCGCAGTTCGAAGGCAAGACCATCCGTCCGACGCCCACAATTTCGACCCCGCCCGGCACGCCGCATGTGGACGTCCCCCTCGACCCGGCCCTCGCGGTCGTCCATCGTTTCGGCGAACTCGCGAACAAGGCGGGCGGATAAAGCGCGCGGCGTTCATGGAACGGGCGCGCCGAGCGATAGGCGCGGGGCCGGGCCGAACCGGCGCACCGACACGATTTGTTGCGGGGACATTGCCGTTTTCCTGCGGATATTAATTTTGAGCAGTCACGTGCGTCAAGTTCTGCAAAAAGGGGCATGATGTACTCCGTTTCTAAGCCGCATCGAGGCAGTTGAACCTAACCCGCTTCTTGTGTTCTTCCAAGATGTCCATGTTGAGGTAGCGGGTGGCTTCAATCCAATCTTCATGGATCGCTACCGCGAAAGCCCGAATGAGCCGGAGACCGCTCGCTTCGTTAGGAAAGATCCGCACGACGTGGGTCCGCCGCTTGATCGCCTCGTTGACCCGCTCGAGCATATATGGGGCGGCTTCATGTGCTTATGATGTTGCAGCGGAAGGCGGTAGAACGCGAAGGTCTCTTCTATATTGGATTCCACCCATGCACATAGCTTGGCATAGCGTGTGTGCCACTTCTGAAGCCATGCGGCGACGTCCCGCTGGGCCTCCTCCAAAGTGCGCCGGTCATAGATCCAACGCCGTTCCGTCATGCAGTCATCGTCCGCCTTGCGGGGCAAATAGTCGAGCGCATTACGCAAGAAATGTACGTAACAACGCTGCCGCACCGCCGGGGGAAGCGTTTCACTGACGGCCTTCTTGAGCCCTTCATGGTCATCACTGACGATGAACTCCACGTCGCGTAAGCCACGCTCTTTGAGACGTATCAGGAAA
>DAOTMJ010000087.1 GCA_035450225.1 Candidatus Hydrogenedentota bacterium | reverse complement strand
TGAAGTTTTCGTTTCCATACCGCTGCGGAATTCTGGTATGATTCTTTCCCATGTGTACTCAACCGGCGGAATGTGGTGTCCATGCAGAAAAAATTCAAACTGGCCAACGGCCATCTTGTCGAGACGCAGGATGACGATGCTTGCATCATCTGTTATGTTGCGCCCGACGATGCCGAAAAACGCCACCTCGTCGAGGACCTCTGCATTGACCAACACACGCTGGCATCCGCCCTTGACCCCGACGAATTGTCCCGCCTCGAATTTGAACCGGATCATGCGGCGCTCATCATGAAGCGCCCGCGTAATTACTGCGCAAAAGATCAATTCATGTTCCGCGTCACCTCGATGGGCCTGTTTCTGTTTCAGGACCGGCTGATTGTAGTGGCAGCGGAGGACGACACCGTGTTCGCGGGCAAGCCCTTCGTGGCGGTTCAAACACCGCTCGACGTCGTGCTGAGGTTGCTCTACCGCCACATTTTCCATTTCCTCGAGCATCTGCGCGTAATCAATATGGTGACGGACGAACTCGAGGACAAAATTAACGCCTCGATGGAAAACCGGTTTTTGATCAATCTCTTCACGCTTGAAAAGAGCCTGGTCTATTATCTGAACGCCATCCACACGAACAGCGTGCTGATTTCCAAAATTCGCATGAATGCCAGCAAACTGGGACTCGGCGCCGAACAGATGGAGTTTCTGGACGACATCGGCGTCGAGAACGACCAGTGTTACCGCCTTGCGGAAATCTACTCGAACGTTTTGTCGGGGCTGATGGATGCGCGCGTGTCGATCGTCAGCAACAACCTCAACCTCATCATGAAGACGCTGACCATCATCACGATAGGGATCATGGCGCCCACCTTTGTCGTCAGCGCATTCTCGATGAACGTGTTGCTGCCGTTTTTCGAACACGACAATCCGTGGGCGTGGTGGGCCATCATGGCGTTGTCTTTTGCCTCGGGCGCGGGCGTCCTGTTGTTCTACCGGTTCAAGAAATTTTTCTGACCAACAAAGGAGGAAATGGCGACATGCGTAATGGGTTACGAACGATCACGATCCTGCTGGCGGTGGCCGCATGCCTTTCAATGAATGCGAAAGCGGATGAATGGATCAACCTGTTCGACAAGGAAACCTTGTTCGGCTGGACCCTGTTCGGGCAGGGAAACTGGTCTGTCGCGGACGGTAATCTGGTATGCGACACGGGCGCGGGCGGTTGGCTTGCGACAACGAGTCAGTTTGCGGATTTCGAACTCATTGTAAGAATGCGTGTCGAAGCGGACGGCTCGGCGGGTCTCGCATTTCGCGCCGGACTCGAAGGCCATCCGAGCGAAAACGGGTCAAACTGGATTACGATCGCCGAACCCAAAGGCGCCAAGCCGGACTGGCATGAAATAAAGGTGACGGCCAGCGGCCCGAATGTCTCGGCCACCCTTGACGGCAAGGAAGGCAATGTCTTGGGCGGCGGCCGCGCGCGCGGCTATATCGGCATCCTCTATTACCGAGACGGCAAAGTCGAAGTCGAGAGCATGAAACTGCGTCCGCTGAATTTGAAGCCGATTTTCAACGGAAAGAATCTCGACGGCTGGAACATCATCCCAGGCCGAAAATCCGAGTTCAACGTCGTTGACGGCGCGCTGAACATCAAGAACGGCAACGGCCAGATAGAAACAGCGGAAACCTACAAGGATTTCTGCCTGCAACTCGACATCTTCTCCAACGGCGACCATCTGAACAGCGGCGTTTTCTACCGCAGCCCCGCCGGCGTGTTCTGGAAAGGCTACGAATCGCAGGTGCGCAATGAATGGGAAGGCGATGATCGCGCCAAGCCGAAGGATTTCGGCACGGGCGGCAACTACGGTAACCAGCCGGCGCGCAAAGTGGTTTCAAGCGACCGCGAATGGTTCACCAAAACGATCGTCGTTGACGGCAACCATGCGGCCGTCTGGATCAACGGTTATTTGACCAGCGATTTTCTCGATGTCCGGCCTCGATCCCTGCAAAGCCAGGGCAAGGAAGGATACGTGGCGGGACCGGGCACGATAACCCTGCAGGGCCATGACCCGACGACCGATCTGTCCTTCAAGAATATCGTCATTCAGGAATATCCCGGCAACTAACTTGGGCAAAACGAGCGAAAGGAGAGTCGGCATGCGCAAGACCGGTGTGTATGCGATGGGTGTGCTGTTTCTGACGGCTGTGTGCGGGGCGTGGGCGGCGGAAGACGAATGGAAACCCCTGTTCAACGGAAAGGACTTGAGCGGATGGCAAAACGCCCGACAACCCGGCGGAGAAAACAAGTGGACCGTCGAGGATGGCGCCATGACGAACGCCCTTCATGGCAATGACATCGCCACGATCGAAACATTCAAGGATTTCGATCTCAAACTCGAATACAAGACCGTAAAGGGCGGCAACAGCGGCGTCTATCTCCGCGGACGCGTCGAAATCCAAGTCCTCGACAGTTTCGGCAAGAACCCGCCCGGCAATGGCGACGACGGCGCCATTTACGGCCAGTTCCCGCCGAAGGTCAACGCATCCAAACCGGCCGGTGAATGGAATGTCCTGGAAGCCCATTTCAAGGGCAACAAAGTCTCGGCCAAACTGAACGGACAAGTCATTCACGACAATCAGGAAATCGTCAAGGTTACCGGCGGTGCGCTGCCCGGCGGATTGAACGACGCCGGCCCCCTCATGTTGCAGGGCGACCACGGCAAAGTCTGGTACCGCAATATCATGATTCGGCCTGCCAAGTAGTCGCCGAAATCGCGCTTTTACAAACCCGAAGCCGGAAATCCAACCTTTGGACTTCCGGCTTCGGCGTCTATTGGAATCAGGGATTTTATTCCCTGAGAAAGGCGATGTCGCCGATATCCGTGTCGAGATTGACGTTTGCCCCACCGCCATTGACCCGGCCCGCGGCCTGAGCGCCAAGCCCGTCGTTCACGACATTAATCCCCCAGAACTCGCTAGCCGTGATCCGGCCCACCCGTGTTATGGCCTCGGCATCAAAGGCGCTGCCCTCCGGCAAATACAGTTTGGTGTCGCCGATTTGCACCGCGCTGGCGATGCTTTCACCGGCCAGCGGCAAGGGATGATTGATCGTTAAATCGCCCACGTTCACCTGGGCGACAAGGGTGCCGTGAATGCCCGTAATCGTCACATCGCCCACATCTTGGCCCACGTTGAGAATCGCGCGCGCCGGCATCTTGATGTCCAGTTCGATGGAGGGACTATACGGCCGATCGACGGTAACCGGCATTACGTCGCGGACGGTAAGCCCCGGCGTATTCGCGGAAGTTTCGATCACAACCGCCATCTGGTCGAAATAAATGTCCGGATCGGGCGCCGGACCGAACCAACGGTAAAATACGCTTACCTTTTTACGGTACGTAATTGACACGGAATTTTGATTCCATGCCGACACCGTCACGTCGCCGATGATGCTTTGCACATTGAGTTGTCCACCCGGCGCGAATTCACGGACCTCCGTGTATTCTTGATCAACAAACTCCCGAATGGGGCATCCCGTCAGTCCTGCCGCCATGACCGCCGCGGCAATTCCAAAGATCATAAATCGCAGTTTCTGCGTCTTCATCGTACCCACTCCCTTCTGTCTGCCTTGCGTTACTTTCTATCATAAATTACCGTTCTGTGCGAAAAATGTGACACATGGCCGAACGCCGGCTCTCAGAAAAAAAGGTTAGATCCGTCGGATCGGACCGATCCGTCGGATTTCACCCACACCCAATGGGGAACATCTTGCCTTGTCTCACTTGTTTGTGTAGGGGTATTATACGCGCCGAGGCTTATTTTCTTGACGGCGTTTGGACTACCGGACGCGCGCCTTTTTCATGCGCACACAGGCAGGGAACCCGGCACGGGATTCCAGAGGTTTTTGATGAAAGGCTTATTCATTTCACTCCAGCGCAATTTGAATATCATCGGATTGAAACTGCTGCACGAGTTGCTTGTCAGCCGCGGCCATGATTCGCATTTGCTGTATTCAATTCGCTACGACGAAAACAACCGGGTGGCCATGGAAGCCCTGAAAACCTTTGTGGCCGAACTTCGCCCTCAATTAATCGGCATCAGCCTGACCGTTACCGAGGCGCGAGCGGCCACGTCTCTAACGCATCATCTGAAGGACTGGTTTCCGGAGGTTCCGGTCCTCTGGGGAGGCGTGCATCCCACGACCAGTCCCGCGGAGTGTGCGAAAATTGCCGACTATGTCTGTGTCGGCGAGGGCGAACAGACCTTGCTGGACGTGGCCGCGGCCATTGACGAGGGCCGCGATCTCAAAGGGATCAACAATATCGGCTGGGACGACAACGGCCAACTGGTCCTAAACCCCCTGTATCCCCTCGTCGAAAACCTGGACGCGTACCCCTTTGCTCACCAAGTGCCGAAAAACACCCATATTCAAATCCACGGGGACGTCGAGGCCATGACGGTCAAGCACCTTCGGCGCCACAAGGCGTTCCGGGGAAGCCTTTACCGCACGATTACCTCACGGGGTTGCCCGCACCGCTGTTCCTATTGCTGCAACAGTTATTATTCGAAACTTTATCCAAACTGGGGCATTCGGCACCGCCCCGTCGAGGATGTGATGCAGGAATTGGAGGCGGCCATCCGCGAGGGACCGCCTATGGCGTACGTGTCCTTTATGGATGACTGCCTGTTCGCGTCGCGGCAGGACTATCTGGACGAATTCTTCGCCCAGTACAAGGCGCGAATCAACAAGCCCTTCATCGCAAAGGCCACGCCCCTCTTCGTGCGGAAGGAACGCCTGGAACCGGCCATTGCGGCCGGTTTGACCTGGATTGGCGTCGGCCTTCAAAGCGGAAGCGAGCGCGTGTGCCGGGAAGTGTTCAAACGTCCGATACCCCCCGAGGAATTTCTTCGCGCGGCGCGGCTGATCCATTCCTACCGGCTCGCCGTCTATTACGACGTCATCGTGGACAATCCCCTCGAAACCGTGGAAGACGAACTGGCCACGGTAGACGTGTTGATGCGCACGCCGATGCCTTTCTTTCTAAGCCTCTTCTCCTTGGTCCTGTACGACAAGGCCGAGATCCGCGAAGAAGTGATGAAGAAGCGCCCCGAGCGAATCGAAGCTCCCGATGCCAAGGATCTCTATGTCATTCGGCCCACACTGCTCAACGCGCTGAAATTCTCCGCCATGACCGTTCCCAGATTTATCATGCGGCATCTCATGGCGAGGTACAGACGCTCGCCGGATGCCCTGACGACAAAAATCTTGATTCGCACGTTTCGTGCATTGGGACGCTTTTTCTTACAGCCATTGGCCTATGCCGTGCTTTTGTATCGTTCCCAGCGCGGATCGCTGATCAACACCATCCGCGTCCTGCCCTATGTGCTCGACTTGCGGTTCGTGTCCATCTTCAATATCTTCGACACCAATCCGGACAGCACGGAAGAGTAAGCGGCCATGCACGCGGTCGCCGCAGCCGGATTTCGCAGCAACCGTAGGACAGACTGTCCAGTCTCTCCGCCATGTAAACAGGCCGGACAGTACATCCTCGGAGTTTGTACGTTTTAGTCCGTTGGACTTTATGCATTACCGATTAGGACACTCGTCGAATGGGGTCTTACGAAGGGCAGGTTAGTCCTGGAGGGACGGGTTGATTGTAGCCTAGGAGGTACTCCTGGGATGCGGGAAAACGACAAACGACAGTCCCGGAGGGACGGGTTGATTGTAGCCCAGGAGGTACTCCTGGGATGCGG
>DAOTMJ010000086.1 GCA_035450225.1 Candidatus Hydrogenedentota bacterium | reverse complement strand
CGTTTACGGCATGGACTACCAGGGTATCTAATCCTGTTCGCTCCCCATGCTTTCGAGCCTCAGCGTCAGTATCGCGCCAGAAAGCCGCTTTCGCCACCGGTGTTCCTCCAGATATCTACGCATTTCACCGCTACACCTGGAATTCCGCTTTCCTCTCACGAACTCGAGTAAGGCAGTATCCAAAGCACTTCCGAGGTTAAGCCCCGGGCTTTCACTTTGAACTGACCAAACCGCCTGCGCTCCCTTTACGCCCAGTTATTCCGAACAACGCTCGCAACCTCCGTATTACCGCGGCTGCTGGCACGGAGTTAGCCGTTGCTTATTCCTGAGGTACCGTCAAGCCGGGGGCATTTCCTACCCCGGATGTTCTTCCCTCAGAAAAGAGTTTTACGACCCGAAGGCCTTCGTCACTCACGCGGCATGGCTGGATCAGGCTTTCGCCCATTGTCCAATATTCCCTACTGCTGCCACCCGTAGGTGTCTGGACCGTGTCTCAGTTCCAGTGTGGCCGATCAACCTCTCAGCTCGGCTACCCATCAAAGCCTTGGTGGGCTATTATCCCGCCAACTAGCTAATGGGGGGCGGACTCATCCTTCGGTGGAGCCTTGCAGCTCCTTTCTTTGCCGGAACCCGAGTCCCGGCAACCACATGCGGTATTAGCGGCCGTTTCCAGCCGTTGTCCCCCGCCGAAGGGCAGATTATCCACCTGTTACTCACCCGTTCGCCGCTTTATTCACCCTTGCGGGTCTTAATCGCGCGACTTGCATGTATGAAGCCTGCCGCCAGCGTTCGTTCTGAGCCAGGATCAAACTCTCCGATAAAAATCTCACGAAAGGCCAAACGGCTTCGCCGTCCACGCCTCCCGCTTGGAAACGAGTTTGACTCCCTGCAATTGTGTTACAGGAATGTCTTGGGGTATGCGAGAACCAAAATTCTCGCACTCACACAAGTATGGTGTTTTCAACATACACCGTATTCAATTTTCAAAGAGCACCGACTCTACCCGCGCCAGACACAAAATCACCAGCGCCGCTCAACCTACCTCGGCGCTAGTTGTTCCAGCGCTCTGCCGGGCGATTCGCTCCTAACCGGGGAAGTATGTTACCACATCTTCGACGTCTTGTCAACCCCCCTGTTTCCAGCAGGGCCGCCGTCCGTCCACGCAACATCTTCTCCGCGTCAGGAGCAAATACAATAGCACAAAGAAACCCATTTGTCAAGACTTTTTTTCTGTCCCGAATACAGACCCCGAAACACCCGATCGGCGCTATGCTGTAGAACACATAGATATACTATTTTATTGTATATTTATTCTATTGTAGAAATGCCCAAGCGAAAAGGACGCAAGGAACATCGGCGATATTCCCCGCGGGCGCGCCCTGACTGAAGCCCCCGGCGCCCCTCTTGTCCTTCATGCCCTTGCGCGCTTGTCGTAAACGCGCGGCCCGCAATGCCGCCGGGGCAAGAGCCGCTATCAGGAACAAATGCGTCTTTCCCGGTGAAAAGAACGAAAAAACACCCTTGAAAAAAGGGTTTCCACGAACCGTTTATATCCAACAAACAAGTACATAATATTACTGTCGTACCACTTCATTATGAACGGGATGTACTTTCCTTGTTGGCGGATGGCTCCTTGGGCGTCCCGGCTTGGACGGGCGCTTTCTTCGCCTGCTGCACAGCCACGGCGTTTTGCGCAAAAGCCCAGCCGAACCAGACGATTCCGCCGGCGGCCACGCCGGCCAGGAGGGCGATGGCGATTACAGCATTCATGGTTGGGGCTCCTTTTCCGTGTACTCGTGTGGCACCAGCGGCGGCGCGTTTTTCACGGGCGGCGCGGGCGGTTCGCGGGACTCGATATTTTTTCGCATCGCCTCGATCTCTTCGCGCATGCGGATCAAATCCTGCCGCAGCGTTTCGTTGGTTTCGCGCAACGACTCGATCGCCTTGGCCATGGAGGCCGTTTCTCGCGCCAGGTCGGACAGGACCGCATCGCGTTCGGCCGGCGGCTTCGGGACCGAAACCGGCGCCGGCTTTTCCCCGGTTTCCGACGGGGCAGGTTCCGCCTCAATCAAGCGCAAATCGTCAAACCATGCGCACCCGGCGCCGCGAATGACGCATCGAACGACGATAAAATCCGTGTCCGGGGGAACCGTCAAACGGACCGCCACCGATTTCCAATCCGATTCCCCTTGCACGGGCATGGCGTCGCCGGTGCTGGCGACACGCAACACGCCCCATGGATCTTTGCGCCAGCATTGGACCCAGATGGAGGCATTGGCCGAACCAGCCGTTTTGACACGCCCCCCCGCGACGACCGACCGACCTGCCGCAACCGGAGAAACATTCTGGCTCCAGTTGTTACAAGGATCCTTGGCGTAGGTGTCGGGATTACGCAACCATGCGGCGTATGAACCCTCCGCAACCGTTTGAGTATCCAAGCGGCCTTCCGCGGCCGGTTCCGGTTGGACAAAAAGATTCCAATGGACGGGTTTGCCGCCGTCCACCTCTTCAAAACCGCCATTTTTCAGCAGGTTTTCTTCTCCGGCCGCGAAACCGGCGGCCATCGCCGCCATCCCCGCGACCGCCAGAATCCGCCGAATGCCCGCCGGTAGTACCATGATTCAGTTGACACGCAATCCCTGAAGCCGAAGTTTGAGATCCTTTGCGCTGGTCGCGTTCATCAACGCGATCTCGGCGGTAATTTTCCCGGCCTTATACAGATCATAAAGGGCCTGATCGAAAGTCTGCATGCCGTATTGATCGTGCCCCTCTTCGATCAATTTCACGATATCCTTGAAACTCTTGCCCTGTTCGATAAACTCCCGGATGGTCCGGTTTCCCACAAGGATTTCCGCCGCGACACAACGCCCCGTGGCACTGGCCAGTGGCACGATGCGCTGGGAGACAACAGCCCGAAGCACACTCGCAAGTTGTTTTCTAATTTGAAGTTGCTGATGAGGCTCGAAAAAGTCAATGATGCGGTTCAGCGTCTCCACGGCATCCACGGTATGCAAAGTGGAAAACACCAAGTGGCCGGTTTCCGCCGAGGCCAAGGCCGTCCGGACCGTTTCCGCATCGCGCATTTCCCCGATGAGTATCACGTCCGGATCCTGCCGCAAGGCCCCGCGAAGCGCATTCGCAAACGACAAGGTGTCGTGTCCTACTTCTCGCTGCGTGATGATGGCCGTCTTGTCCTGATGCACGAATTCGAGTGGATCCTCCACCGTAATCACATGCACGGGCAATTTCTCGTTGACTTCATTAATCATGGCCGCAAGCGTGGTGGATTTCCCGCTGCCGGTCGGCCCTGTAACCAATACCAACCCGTTTTTTCCCGTACAGATTTTCCGAAGCACCGGCGGAAGGCCCAGTTCGTCTATCGTCTTGATCTGCAATGGGATAAGACGCATGACAATACGCGTATCGCCATCATCCCGGCATACATTGACCCGGAATCGCGCAATGCCCTCGTACATATAGGAGCAATCCAAATCCATGACTTTCTGAAACTTGGCGATATCGGACGGCGAAGCAATGACACCGAGAAGTTCCATCATGCGATCCTCGGTTAGCGGCTCGTCGTCAAGCCGCCGCAAATCGCCGTCAACCCGATAGATAGGCGGATTGCCCGTCTTCAAATGGATATCGGACGCGCGCTGCTCGAGCGCCCCCCGCATCAATTGCTCCATGGACATCGGCATGACCAACCCTCCGATTGGTAAGGATTCATGCAACTAGCTTCCGCTGGTCTGAATCGTCAGTGTCGTGGCATCGTCAGTGGAATGGATGATAACCGTCAATTGTCGTTCCCCTTTCGTAAAGGAAATCATTTGCATGGGGGCCGGGGTGGTCTGCGTTACGTTTTGCGATTCGGTCCACCCCTGTCCGGCGAGTTCTTTTTTATAATAAGCCCCGACGGTCTCCACGGGATCCTTGGTGCGCGCCTGCACCATGTAGGTTTTCGCTTCGACATCTTCCGCTGAAACGAGAATCTCGGCGCCCGCGTAGACCGGTATATCCTTTGGGAAATTCTCCGGCACTGTTGCGCCCGGGCCGATGACCGACTTCGCTCCTTCGGATTGGCTTGTGACCGTCGTCTGGCCGTCCTGGGTCGAAACGCTCACTTGTTCGGTCCCCTCCTGCGAGACGATTTTCACCGATCCGCCCTGCACGTCCACTTCGGCCTTGGCTTCCTTGCCCATTTCCGTTTGAATGGCCTTTTCCGCGGCTTTTTCCGCGGCCTTTTCGACCACCTTCTCGGTCGTCTTGCCGCAACCAACCGCCCAGACAAGAATCACCGCACCTAACAGCCACGACATTCGCATTGCGCCATCCTCCTTCATAACCCGATTTTCACATTCCAGACTTCGGGGATCGGGACATTGAAACCCGGCGCCTGGAACATTTCATGTCACATCAGCCTCTTAATTGGTTTTCCCTCGACGATGATATTCGATCCGCTGATTTTCAACGTCGTGGTTTTGGTCTGGCCCATCGCCGTCGCCGTTACGGTCAGGTCGGGACCTTTGACCGACCATGTGCCTTGAATGGTCCCGATAATGGAACTATCGGTCTCCGCGACGGCTTTCCCCCCGGCCAACAACGTGACACGCGCCTTGATGCCTGAAATGGTCAATTCCCACTGCGAATTGGTCAGGCTGGCCTCGGTCAATAAGGGCGGTTCAAGTTTTACCGGCGGCGCATTGGGTTTTTCACCCTTTACCGGCGCAATCGTCTCGGCTTCGCCGGCTCTTTCTTTCTTCGCCATTTGTCCCAGATAGGGAACGCCGACAAACAGTATCAACGCAAAGAACAAGGCAAGTTTTTGATGATCCGTCACGTTCGCATACCTCGTTTTGCTCCCAAGCGATATTACCTTACCACAACCGCCGGCGTTTACGCCAGAAAAAGCCGTCCCGCTCGGTGGAAAACCTCACGCTTTTACCGCCACGATAAGCAATACGCTCGCCCATCTCCGGGGAACCATCCACGCGTCGCCCGCCGCGATCACACAGGCAACGGTATTCACGAAGGCCCACAAGGGCGCCAACCAACGCCAATAATCCGGATGTGGTTTGGCGGAAGGACTGGCCGGGATAGCCGAAGCGGATCGGCTGCTGCCCGGATCGTTTATCTTGCCCATTTTCTCCATTCCGTCCACGCTCGAAGATCGCCGCCTTGCCCATATTTCAAAACATCGCACGGCCAGACTCATGACGAGTTTCTCAAAAGGGCCCAGTACTTTTTCCGTTTGGACTATTGCGAATCCGGCCCCGGCCAGCCGTTCGGCCATGTCGGACTCGTCGTACCGCCGCCAATGTCTCACATAGCGATCGTCCACGCCGAAATAATCGCGGCGGTGCGGAAACGTCAGGATCAGCCTTCCACCGGGCCGCAAGACGCGCGCCAGTTCGTGCAGTGCGGCGCGGTCGTCTTCGATATGTTCGACGACTTCGGAGGCGATTGCGTGGCTGAATACCCCGGAGGCAAACGGTAGGCGCGTGGCATCGGCGGCGGCATGCCGCCCCTGCGGCGTAAGCACCCTCAATACGGCGCATGCGGAGGGCGACAATTCAGAATAGACGACCCGGCCGTCCCCGGTGATAATGGGCGATATGCCGCTGCCCACTTCCAGGATGAGCGACGGGGTTTCGTCGCGAAACACGCGTTCCACGGCTCTTTTGCGCAATCTATAATTATAAAGATGATTTTTAAGCGCGACATATCCCTCCGTAATCCCCGGCTAAGGAAGCGATTGGGGCGGGTCATGTCAAATTGAGTCGG
>DAOTMJ010000085.1 GCA_035450225.1 Candidatus Hydrogenedentota bacterium | reverse complement strand
GGCTGCTCGACGAGGCCGGCAAGGAGGTCTACTCGGCGGCGGTGGTGGCGCCGGTTCTTGGATAGATGCCGGCGGATGGAATTGGGTCTTGGATTTGTTGGGCGGAAGGCAAATTTCCGGATCGGGCGGTGGTGGCGGCGGTTCAGGCGGTGGCGCGGCCGGCGGAAGCGCCGGTTTGGCCGGCAATGCGGGCGGTCAAGGCGAAATGAATTCGAGTGCGACACCCGGTACCGGCGGAAAAGGCGCGGGAACTTACGGCGGCAACGGCGGCACGGGTGCGGGCGGCGGCAATAACGGATCTTCGGTCAGCCAAGGCGGCGGCGGCGGCGCGGGCGGCGTGGGCGGATCGGGCGGTACCGGCGGCAGCGGCGGTCAAGGCGGATACGGCGGCGCGGGCGGCGGTGCGTTCGTGCTGGCGGCGCGCGGGATTCTGAAGATCGAAGGGACGCCCACGTTTGATGTGTCCGCCAATGCCCCCACGTCCGGTAGCTCCGGAAGCGACGGAACCAACGGCACGGCCGCGACCACGGGCGCCGCGGGCGGTCCCGGCGGCGCAGGGCCTTCCATTTATATATCCAACGGCACGATCCGGGATGCCTTGGGTGAAAACGCGAGCGTCATGGGCAAAGGCGGCGATGGTGGTTCGGGCGGTACCGGCGGCAATGGCGGCGCGGGCGGTAAAGGTGGCAAGGGTGGCGACGGCGGCCAAGGCGGCTATGCGCTGCCCGGCATGGTGAAGCTGCAGGGATCGCTCATATTCATAGATGCACAGGCCACCGTGAAAGGCGACAACATCAACGGAGCGACGGCGCCGCGGCGCAATGCGTTCTTCAGCCGTATATCGAACATGTCCGCGCAACTGTTGAACGACAATCTTCCCTCGTTCAATCCGATTTCCATCAACAAGGGTACGGCAACGAACCCGCCCGTTTTACAAGGTACGAATTCGTTCGACAATGACACCGGGCATCCGTTCATCGGCCAGTTGCGCAACCCCCAAATCAGTCTTCCCTACAACGTGGCCGCGACGGAAGGGTTCCTGGACACGGCCAACGGCTTCTGGAACCAGGATGACGTGTTGCCGCAGTTCCCGAACATACGCCGCATCGAATTGATCCGGGTATCGGGCATCTTCAACGGCTACGATCAGATCTACGTGCGCAACAACGGCCCGGGCATCGCCTCGGACGTCCGTATCCGCGTGGGCGACTTGGCCGCGGTTCCGCTTCCGCCCGAACCGGGATCCACCGAGCCGGGCAGCATGTCGGAAGGCAGTATTTTCACCACCACCGTGCCCGCCAGCGTGGCGAATGTAGTGCTGGGCGGCACGCTGAACGTGGGTACGTTGGCGTCGCTGACGGCTTATGTGAACACGAATCAATCGTTGACCGCGAACGCCAGCAGCAGCGGGACCATCACGTATCAATGGCAACAGTACAATCACATCACGGGCATTTGGGAAAACTACACGGGACCGAATTCCAATCAGCCCACAATATCGTTCTATGTGGGATGTATTCTTCCCGACAAGGCGGATCGCTTCCGGTGCGTCATCGAAGATGAAACCTCGCAGGCGATCGCCGGCCCGGCGACGGTGACTTACGCCAACATACCGATCGATGTGGTCGCCGAGGCCGAATCGGTGAATGTGCGGGTGGGTGAAAATCTTCCGGCCCCGTTTACGGTGACGGCGAGCGGCGGCAATTCCAGCGCGTTTCCGGAAGGGCCGTCGTTTACCTATCAGTGGCAGCGGCTCAACCCCGTTACCAACGAATGGGACAACCTGTCATCCAATCCGGGTCATTACGTGGCCACGAACAATCAACTCAATCTGGTCGATGCGCAGCTGGCGGACAGCGGATCGTTCCGGTGCGTAGTTTCCGACGCGCCGTGGGAAGGCTGCACACAATCGCCAAGCGTCACGACCGACATTTTCAAGGTCACGGTGTTCGAGAACCTGTCCATCCGCGTGCAGCCGCAAAGCCTGCTGACGCGGATCGGCTATCCGTTCCTCGCGGCCGTGGACACGCCGATTGGGTTGGGCTCCCTTGATTATGAATGGGAGGCCAACACGGGGCCGTTGCCCGCGGGCGTGTGGTATACCCCGACCCCGGCGCCGCCCAATGCGGCGAAGTATTTGATGACGGCGGGTCCGGATACGGCGGCGTATTACCGGGTGACGATTACAGATCCGCTGGGCGCGTCGCTGACCTCGGAAGCGGGCCAATTGAGTTTGTTGCCCTTTGCCATCAAGCGCGAGCCGGAAGATTTGTATGCCTACACGACGGCAAGCGATTTGCAGGTGGAGGTGCAGGTCGAGGAGGCGCGGGGCACGGTCGAGTACCAATGGTTCCGTGTGACGCCGCTCAAGAAGGCGCTGGTCGAGGTTCCCGGCGCCACGAGCAACACCCTTGTGTTTGCGAACGAGACCGACGGCGAGGAGATCTATCAATGCCGCGTGCGCGACATGCAGGGCGCGACGGTTCTGTCCGAACTGTGGACGCGCGAGGCCAAGGTTCGCACGGCAAAACCGTTTGCGATTGTCGAGGGACTGAAAGACGATCTGGCGGTCATGCCGGGAACATCCAAGACGCTTACCGTGGTTACCGAAGGAGGTTTGGACGTGCATTTCACGTGGAAGAAAGACGGTGAACCGATTGCGGATTCGGCCGACTCGCCCACGTATGTTGTGGATTCCGTGGACGAGGCCGACGTGGGCCGTTACAGCGTGGAAGCGACCTATCGCGGCGGCTCGGTCTCCTCTTCGGCCAACATCCAATTGTACACACCGCAAGTGCCCATGCCGGCCGCTTCGCGGTGGGCGCTCGGCCTGCTGGCGGCGCTGATTTCCGGCGTCGCGCTGCGGCGCATTGTCCGCGGGAAGCGGGTTGGAATCGTCGTGCTGTTGCTGGTGTTGGCCGGTCTTGGTGTGTCATGGGCGCCGGCCCACGCGCAGACGACCGCGCCGGATTTCGACAAGTTATTGCTCGATTTCAAGGCGGTTCTGAGTTCCTTGTTTACGAATCTCGAGGGCGTGGATACCTGGAGCGGCGGCAGTTCGCCCATCTACCAGCGCGTGCAGGGTCAGCCGATTTTTACGGGATACGACCTGACGCTGGCCATCCATGGCGGCAACGGAATCCGCAGCGATGACTACTTCTCGATGGTCGAGACGCTGGTGAACACCGATGCATCGTGTACCCCGCCCCTGAATTCGGTCAACCCGAACATCATTCCGAACATCAAGTCGGCCTACGGCGTTTCGTTCAACCAGATACGCAACGTCGAACTCACCATCGAGAACCTCTATGTGCACATTACCCGCGCCGTGGTGTCCGGAATCACGCTTACGAATGTGAACGTGGTCATACCGGCGGTGACCACGGGACAGGTCAATACGTTACTGGGCTTCCCGGTGGATATTCCGAGCCTGTGGTCGAACAAGTTCCCCGAAGGCGAGGACGGACTCTTCCGGAGCGCCGTTGACATTCACGATCCGCAGCTCTACGACATCAACGGCGCGCCCGTCGAATACGATATCGAAGACTGCATGCAGCATCTCGGCGCGGCGTGCATGACGACGGGCGACGAGCCGCTTATCAACTGGTACCGCGGCCTTTTCGGCAACCTGTGCCTGGGCGTTGTCCAGAATCTGATTCCGAAACTGTTGGAGGGTCTCGGCAAGAAGTCGCTCGAAAAAGGCCTCACGCCCGAGGAACTGATGGAGCAGATTGCCCAATCGAACGCCATGGCCGCCGCGCAAATGGCCGAAGCGAAGGCGCTGTACCAAATGACGGGCTGCACCAATCAGCATATCGTCGTCTTCATTGACCAACCGGACACTTACGTGGACGGATATGTTGATATATACGGCACGGATCTCTGCAATGCGTTGAACAACGCCATCAATAATTTCTCCTGCGTGGCCTATCCGTGCCAGTCGGCGCGATTGGCCTCGCTGGGCGATTTGAACATGGACGGCACGACCAACCGGGCCTCCTACGTTACGGCCGGCGGCAACCGTGCGGCATGGTTTACGTTGGAAGCCGCCGATTTCCCGGAAATCGTGGTGCAAAGTTGGCCCGCCCAGCCGTCGTCGCCGGTATTCCTTGGGACGATAACATGGGTGGTTGACGTGGACCATACAATAGCCGGCGCGGCGAATTACCGGTTCAGCCTGTTCAAGCGATCCAATCCGGGCGATCCGTGGGTTGAAATTGACACGTCCGCGGGAACGTACAACACCGGCAACGGCCAGTTTACATTCAATCTCGACGTGGATTGGCTCCAGCACCGCTACTTCAAATGGCAGGTGGAAACCGGCTGCGGCACGGGAATGAAGGAATCGCCGGTCTATGACGTCAATGTGCCCGCCCCGCCCATCAATTTCACCCCCGGTCTGCCTGAGGATCGGTGTGTGCGCCGCAACGATCCGTTCTCGTTCACGATTGAGGCATCGAGTTCGACGGGCACCCTGTCCTATCAGTGGCAGCGCAACAACGGCGCGGGTTGGGCGGACATTTCCGGCGCCACGGGCCTGACGTACAGCAAGGCGTCTGCCAACAACACGACCGACATCGGCCAATACCGGTGCAAGGTGACGAATACCCTGACGTATCCGGGCGGTTCGGCCTCCTATTTCGAGTATTCGCCCACGGCCAGCCTCCATGTGCTCTATTATTACAGCCAACCGAAACAATACATTTCGGTGATCCTGGGCGGGACGATTGATTTGCAAGTGCGCCCGGCCGGCGGCAACGTACCCAATCCGGTTCCGTTTGTCGTGCCGGATCCCCAGTATTTCGCCCAGTACACGTACCAGTGGTACAAGGACAACAATCCCATTTCCGGCAGCGCGAATCCCAGCGCGACAACCCAGCGCCTGACCATTACCAATGCCCAGTTGGGCACGGAGCCGGGCGATTCCGGGGAGTATCACTGCGTGATTAGCGATGGCTGCGTGGCGCAGGGGCATCCGTACACCCCCAAAACGACGGTTACCGTTACCAACACGCCCATCGTTATCGCCAATGAAGATCAGCCGGTAGGTGGCGGACGCGTAATCGGCGGTTTGCCGAAGGTATTCACGGTCAAGGCCAGCGGCGGCGAACCCGGCCAGCCGTTGGTTTGCGAGTGGTTCCACGCCGATGACGCCGCCGGAAACGGCGCCGTGTCGCTCGGCCCCCCCGCGGACATGCTTCCCGTCGGCGACGGCGTATTTTTCAAGTCCGAACTGACGGTGGATATCAATTCGACCGCCAATGCCGGCTATTATTTTGCCGTGTTGACGGACGGAAGCCAGATCCTATCGTCGAGTCTGGCCCCGCTCTTCGTGGGTTATCCGCTGACGGTTGTCACCGCTCCGCAGGGCGGAATCTTCCACGCCGCGGACACGCACGATCCGCCCCTTTCGGTGGTTGTCAGCGGCGGCGTGGGCGAAGTCACGTATGAGTGGTATCGTGACGGCCTGCTGTTGCCGGTCAGTTCTCCGACGTATAACCTGACGCCGCTGGCGCCGTATGACGCCGGGGTCTACACCGTTCGTGTGCGCGATACGGGTGTCGGCGATGGCCAGCCTTACCAATTAACGCCGACCTATGCCGGTTCGCCGGACGGCGTCTATGAATCGGCTCCCGTGCAGATACAGGTGCTTCCCATCCCGTTGCTCACGCCGAACGGCCAGCCCCAGCATCAGACGGGGCCGGTGGGCGGCAATTATACCTTCACCGTCTCGGTCGAGGGAGAAGCGTCCGCTTTTACCTATAAGTGGTTCCGCAAAATGTCCTCGGGATCCGACGTGGAAGTCGGTAACGAACAGTCCTTTACGATCGTCAATGCCCAGTTGGCGGATCAGGGTCAGTACTACTGCGTCATCACCGATCCGTTGGGTCAGGCCAAGGGATTGGGCGCCGCCACGCTGACGTCTGCGCCGGCTCGCCTTACCCTGGTGGGTCCATCACCCGAGCCGTTGCAAATCGTGCGCCAGCCTTCGTCGGTCACGGTGAACGAAGGGGCGCCCTTCGGACTGAGCGTGCTCGTGACGGGTGGGCCAACCCTCGCTTACACGTATGCATGGGCAAAAGACGGCCAGCTGCTTGCCGGCGAAACGAATCCGGCCCTTGTGCGCGCCGCCGCCACGGTGGACGATGAAGGCGTCTACCGTGTAACGGTGGATAGCGGGATCGAATCGCAAGTCAGCGAAGCGGCGCAGGTGACGGTGGTGCTTCCGCAGGAGAAAGCGGGAGCGGAATTGCCGGTGGCGGCCGGCGCCGGTCTTGGAATGTTGATTGGCGCCGTGGCGGTCGCGGCGGCCAGTCGGCTTCGCAAACGCCGTTAGCACGGTGGTCGGCGTACTCTTCGCGCCAAGGACTTCGCGGGCGACCGTGAAGTCCTTGGCGCTTTGTGTGCCAAGCATGGCGCGAATCTAAGGGGCGAAAGTCCCCTGCAAGCCCT
>DAOTMJ010000084.1 GCA_035450225.1 Candidatus Hydrogenedentota bacterium | reverse complement strand
TGTTGAAAAATACCGTGTTTTCTACAATCGCCGAAGCGCCGAGACAATTGTGCATTGCGCCGCCGGAAACGGCATAATTGCCGTAGAGTCGGCAATTGGCCACAGACACCCCGCCGCCGCGGTTGTACATCCCGCCGCCAAGCCCCAAGCTGTCCGCGCCGTCTGCCCGTCCGCCAGTGATCGAAAACCCATCGAGCGTGGCGCGATTGTCCCCTTGTATTACGTGATACGCGGGCACGCCCGGACCTCGGCCATTCGAGCCGTCGATTATGGTCGCGTACGTCGTCCAGTCGCGCTGGCTGCGATCCGTTTCGACACCGCTGAAGCCCCCGTATAGATGCACACGGCGTTGGGTAAGCATCAGGCTGCCATTTGGGCTGGGGCGCGACTCGTCATAGTTCCCCGCGGCCATCCAAATTTCGTCGTCCCGCGCCGCCAAGTCCAGTCCCGGCTGGATGGTCCGAAACGCCGTTGCCCAACTCAGACCGTCTTCCGTACCGGAAAGGTTATCCTTGTCGACATACCATACTGCCGAAAAGGCGGAGGTGGAGACTACCAAGAACAAGAAGGCAACATATTTTCGCATAAATCGCATATTCTCCCCGTGCGAGTAACCCTGCATTAGTTCAATTGCGCTTCTTAAGACTTCCCCTATATGCCGTTAAAGGGCTATCCGCTTGACTCAAGTGGCCACGATATGTAGTATCTGGGCATGGAGGATTACCCGGAGACGGTGCTGGATTTCGAGGACCGCTTTGCGACCGAGGCTGCCTGCCGCGAGTACTTGGCCGAAATCCGGTGGCCGGACGGGTTTCGTTGCCCGAGGTGCGAGCATCGCGAGGCATGGCGCACCGAGAGGGGCCTTTGGCACTGCAGAGGATGCGGGTTTCAGACGTCAGTCACTGCCGGAACCATCTTTCAAGATACTCGGAAGCCATTGCGCCTTTGGTTTCGTGCGATGTGGTATGTGGTCAGCCAGAAGCAAGGCGTGAGCGCACTGGGTCTGCAACGCGTATTGGGCCTTTCGCGGTATGAGACGACTTGGATATGGTTGCACAAGCTGCGAACGGCCATGGTTCGCCCTGGCCGCGACCGGCTGTCCGGTACGGTGCAAGTGGATGAAACGTACATTGGCGGTGAGCGATCGGGCAAGTGCGGCAGAGGAGCGGCGGGGAAAACGCTGGTGGTGATTGCCGTGGAAGATCAAGGTAAACATGTGGGCCGCATTCGACTTCTTCGGGTTCCCGATGCCTCCGCGGTCAGTTTGAGCTTTGCGGTCCAGGAAATGATCCAACCCGGCAGCGTGGTGAACACGGACGGATGGGCGGGCTATGCGACTCTCGGCACCAAGGGATACATCCATGAGGAAGTCCGTCCCATCGCTGAAGTCGGAGAGAACCTCTTGCCTTTGGCTCACCGGGTATCGGCTTTGCTCAAGCGATGGCTTGGCGGCACCCACCAGGGGGCGGTTCGCCCATCCCATCTTGATTACTACTTGGACGAGTTCACCTTCCGGTTTAATCGGCGGACGTCGCGATCACGCGGGAAACTGTTTTATAGGCTGATGCAGCAGACCGTGCAGGTTGGCCCCGTGATGGGCGACGACGTTCGAGGCGGAAAACGGTGATGCCGACATCAACATGTAGTGATCACTGGAGTCAAGCGGATAGCTCTTTGCCGTTATTTTACACTAATCCCACTAAAATGTCAAACGGTCGAGTGCTTTTTTCTGCTTATCTACAGGACGGTCTGGCTTTGAAATGGTGCGCAAGGAGACCCGCGCAATGCCCCAACCTGAATTTCAGTGCGTGTCAAGGCCGTGCAGCATAAAGATGGCGTGTTCGAGGGTCTTGAGAATCTCGGCCATGTACTCGTCCACGGCCTTGAGGCTGCCGGGCAGGGTGTAGATGAGGGTTTTTCCGGAAACAACGGCCACGGAACGGCTAAGGAGGGCATTCGGCTTATCCGCGCCGTACTTGACGCGGATGTATTCCATGAGTCCGGGTATGATCTTGTCGGCAAGAGCGGTCACAACTTCTGGGGCGATATCGCGCGGGCCAA
Organism: Candidatus Hydrogenedentota bacterium; assembly: GCA_035450225.1. Classification (NCBI taxonomy): domain Bacteria; kingdom Pseudomonadati; phylum Candidatus Hydrogenedentota; species Candidatus Hydrogenedentota bacterium. The sequence goes on along the minus strand of DAOTMJ010000084.1, from coordinate 4,630 downwards.
TGCCGGTGCCGCCGGTCGTGAAGATCGCATGCGCTCCGGCGTCGCGCGCGGCAGTCAATTCGTTCTGTAATTGTTGGACATCGTCCGGCATAAGTGTAGATACGGCATCGAGTTGCCAGTGTTTTTCCTGCGCGAACGCTTCGAGGAGTTCGCGAATGCGCGGTCCGCTGCGGTCTTCGTAGACGCCTTGGCTGGCACGGTCGCTCAACGTTACGATTCGGCAGCGCAACGTGCGCGGCACGCGAGCAATGGCATCGCCCGGCTTCACCACCCCACCGCGAATCACGCGGGTGAAAATGCCTTCCTTGGGCATCACGCAACGGCCAACCTGCTGAAAGATGGCGCAACTCGCCCCGTGGCATTTCTTGCCCAGTTGCGTTACTTCGAGTTCGACGGACGGGCCGATGGTTATGCGATCAAGGATCGCCGACTGAAGGAGATCAATGTCCCGAGTCGTGATATTTTCCGCAAACTCGCCGGGAAGAAACGATTGGCCGGCCTCGCCGGAAAACCGTTCGATACTTTCGGCGGCCAGCAGGCTGACCTGCCGGTGCCAATCGCCGGCATGGGCGTCGTTTTGCACGCCATGCTCGCCGATGACAATCTCCGGCGCGGGCTGCTTGGAAGTGCCTTGCCGTTCGGACAGGTTTACCGAGACAATCGAACCGTTGCGCGTGTCTGGACAGGACATTGTTTCCGCTTTCTCCGGGAACTCGCATCATCAGAACCTCCTCGATGATACCCGATGCCGGGTGGCAGCCGCCAATCGGACGCGCGCTACGGTTTCTTCTCTTCTTTCTTGTCGTCCTTCTTCTTGTCGACCACGCCGTCGGGACAGCGAATCTCGATAGTCTCAAGGCACTTGACACTACGCCCGACCCATTTGTCGCCGGGCAGGATCAGACGGAATTTGCCTTCAAGGGGCGGCAGAGGTTCCGCGTTCTTGTCGATGGCGATCATGACGCGCTTGCCTTCGGTCGTCATGGTGAGCTCCGTCCAGGAAGCCAGCGTCTGATAGCCGTCCGTTCCGCGGAACAGGACGTACATGTTTTCGCGGCGATACTCGCTCGCGGCTTCGGCGGCTTTGGCCTTCTTGAACAGTTCGCTCAAGCGGACACCCGAATAGTCGAAGATGCCGATGAACCCCGAAGAGTGTCCTACGCAAATCAACTCCTCTTCGATGTCGACGGGCATTTTACGCAGATCCGCCACGGACAGAGGGATCTTCGTGCCGTCCAAGTCGACGATTGTCAGCGTTTCCGAGGAGCGCGCAGGGCCTTCAGCCCACGCTCCCGCCGCACTTATCACACTTGCCGCCAATATACACACACTCCATTTCAGACAAGACATCATACTCGCTCCTGTTTGTTGTTGTCAGCACGGCTTGCTGTGAAAACCAAGGGGACTCAAGGGACAACGGTCACGGTGGCGGGATCGGTCGGTTCGGTAGGGCCGCCCTTGCCGAGCTTGTCGGCCAGATTGCTTGTACAGGGGTAGGTGTTCGGGTCCGGTGTGGTCGAGTTGGGATCGTGAGCGATATAGCGAATCCATTCGGCATGGGCATCGAGATAGAGGCAGTTCATGCCGCCCGGGACGTGGTTGAACTGGTTCCCCGTCCCGCTTGGATTCTGACATACCATGTCCCAGATGACCGGGATCGTGCTTTGCGCCATGGCGGTAGCCGCGGGATTGTTGATGTCCGTGACGAAGAAACGTTCGACGCCTTCACGCAAACGATAAAGGCGCGTCGTTTCCTGTGTTTGCGTGTCGATATACTCGATATCGGTGGTCACGAAGTTTTCCGGCAAGACTTTCTTGCTATCGCGGGCATCCTTCGATGCGTTCTTCTGGATGCCCCAATCGTCGTCGGAACGTGTCGCCCACCCAATGTACATGTATGAATAATCGCGGAACTGCTGCGGCAGTTCCTTGAAGCGAAGGTCTCTCAGTTGGTCGATGATGCCCTTGATTCGCCCCGCCTGGGGATCGGACGGACAGAAGATGATGTTGTAGTCCGACATGTATTCCGGATAGACGGCAGGCCCCCAAAAGAATGTATGCATGGGTACGGGGTCCGCGCCGTCGGCGGGGTAGTAGCCCGGATACTGGGGCGGAAAATTCTGGGCGCCGGCCTCGTTTGCATACATCTTGAATACCAGGCCGAGCTGTTTCAGGTTATTCTGGCACGAAGAACGCCGTGCTGCTTCGCGCGCGCGCGCCAGTGCCGGCAGCAGGATGGCCGCCAGTATGCCGATGATTGCAATAACGACGAGCAGTTCTATGAGCGTAAAGCCATTCCTTCGCGTCAACATTATGCAGTCCCTCCCTGTGTTTATGGATCGTTGTGTTGGATGCGAGCCTATTCGATATGCACCGCGAAACATAACGATAGCATACCACGTCTTTTTTCGAATGTAAAGTTTCCGTAATTACTCCTGCCCGATTGGATCTTTCCGCTTCTCGATAAGGGCGATTTCCCCGATAATCATCCGTTTGTCCACGGCCTTGCACATGTCGTACACGGTCAACAGCGCGACGCTTACGGCCGTCAAGGCTTCCATCTCGACGCCGGTCTTGTCCGTCGCGACGGCTTCGCTCTCGACGGCGACTCCGTCCGATTCGAGCATGGCATGGACACGGACACTGCCGATATTGACCGTGTGGCAAAGCGGAATCAGGTCGCAGGTGCGTTTCGCGGCCTGGATGCCGGCGATCTCGGCGATGGCGAGCACATCGCCTTTCTTGATGTGGTTCTCTCGGACGAGGGTTATTGTCTCCGGCAATAAATGAATGCGGCCGTGTGCCCTCGCAACACGGCGCTGCACGGGTTTCCCGCTCACATCCACCATCCGCGCGCGGCCTTCGTTATCGAGATGGGACAACTTTTTCACCTTCATCCTCCTATGCTGTTAAAATGGCCACGGCTCGTCTGGCCGCACAAGGGTTTCTCCGCCACGGCGCGCAGAATGGCCTCGCGCGCGCCCAGTTCGCGGACGCCGAATTGGATGTCGTTGAAGAGGCACGGGCGGATCATGCCGTCGCATGACAACCGCAGGCGATTGCAGCGCGCGCAATCCCCGCCGCTTCCGCCGATCACGACCGAGAAATCCCCAATTTCGAGATTCATCCGCCGGATATAGCGCACCTCCAGCCCCTCCTGCCGGGCATAGGCCGCGACACCGCGCGCATCGGGTTCGTCGGGTGAGTCCTGAACGACGCAATTGAGCTTGATGGGGGCCAGCCCGGCCTCGCGGGCCGCGCGGATGCCTTCGAGAACACGGTGTACGTCGCCGCCGCGCGTAATGGCCGCGTAACGGGCCGGATCGACCGTGTCGAGACTGACGTTCACGCGGTGAAGACCAGCTTCGACAAGTGGGCGCGCGAATTCGGCCAGGCGCGTGCCGTTGCTAGTCATGGCGAAGTCCGCGATGCCTTCCATGCGGCTCAGCATTTCAATCAACGCGACGATGCCGCGCCGGACGAGCGGTTCGCCGCCCGTCACGCGGACCTTGGTGATGCCCAGTTCCACGGCGGTCCGGGCCACTTCGGCGATCTCCTCGAAGCGAAGCATGCATTCGTGTCCGATGGGAGGGACGCCCTCGGGCGGCATGCAGTAGGTGCAACGCAAGTTGCATTTGTCCGTTACGGAGATCCGGAGATAGTCGATCTTCCTATTGAATCGGTCGAACACGGACCAACGTTCCTTCCTGCATGACGGTTGTTCCAATGGGCAACACGATCAATCCATCGGCATCGCACAAGGCATTGATATGGGCCGAGCCGTGATATGCGCCGGCTTCGACGCGTCCATCCGGCGTGAGCTTGACGGGCAGCCATGTTTCGCGGTCCGTTCCTTTCGTCTTGATGGGCGATGCCAGCGGCAACATCGAATGAAACGGGTGAAAATCATACCCCATAATCTTGTAGAGAAAAGGCTTCACAAGGATCTCGAACTGGATGAATGTCGAGACGGGATTGCCGGGCAGTCCGAAGCAATAGATGTCCGGAGAGACGCCAAAGGTGGTCGGTTTGCCCGGTTTTATTGCGATGGAATCGAAAAGGATTTCGACGCCGTTTTCCGTCATGATGTCCGGCACGAGATCGAAGTCCCCTTTTGACACGCCGCCGGAGAGCAGGATTACATCGTTTTCCGCTATGGCCCGTTTGAGCGCACTATCAATCGCGGGTTTTGTGTCGCGCGCAATCCCGTAGTACGTTGGAAGCGTGTCCGCGGTAAGCGCCTGCGCGTACAGTTGATGGCTGTTGCTCGTGCGAATCTGCGAAGGTCCGGGGTACTCGGTGGGCTCGACCAGTTCGTCGCCGGTGGCAATGATCCCTACGCGCGCCTTGCGGTAAACGCGCGGGTACGTACAACCCACGGTGGCGAGGACCGCCACATGTTGTGCGGCGATCCGCGATCCGTGCAGCAGCACCGCATCACCCTCGCGGATGTCTTCGCTCTTTCGACAGATGTTGTCTCGTGTCGACGCGCCATTGAAGCGGACAACGTTCTCGCGCACCTGTTCGGTGTACTCGATCATAATGACACAATCCGCGCCCTCAGGGAGCATCGCACCGGTTGTCTGGACCGATAGCACGACAGGCGGGTCTGCATCGTAGGTGCGAATGA
>DAOTMJ010000083.1 GCA_035450225.1 Candidatus Hydrogenedentota bacterium | reverse complement strand
ATCAGGGCTTGCAGGGGACTTTCGCCCCTTAGATTCGCGCCATGCTTGGCACACAGAAAATCCGGCGGGACTCTTGCAAATCCCGCCGGAACACGCGTCACGTCGAACGGATCAGATATCGTAATACAGGAAGAACTCGTAGGGATGGGGACGCAAATTCATGGCAAGCACTTCATTGGTGCGCTTGTATTGAATCCATGTCTCGATGACATCCTTGGTGAAGACATCGCCCTTGAGCAGAAATTCATGGTCTTTTTCGAGTGCGTCGAGGGCTTCGCCGAGGCTGCCGAGGACTTGCGGAACGAGCGCCTTCTCTTCCGGCGGCAGATCGTAAAGGTCCTTGTCGAGCGGCTGGCCCGGATCGATCTTGTTCTGGATGCCATCGAGGCCGGCCATCAACATGGCGGCGAATGCCAAGTACGGATTGCAGGACGGATCGGGCACGCGCCATTCGATGCGCTTGGCCTTCGGGCTGGGCGAGTACATCGGGATACGCGCGCAGGCGCTGCGGTTGCGGCTCGAATAGGCCAGGTTGACCGGCGCCTCGAAACCGGGAACCAGGCGCTTGTACGAGTTGGTCGTCGGATTGGTCAGCGCGATGAGCGCATTGGCGTGCTTGAGCAGGCCGCCGATGTACCATAGGCATTCCTGGCTGATCCCGGCGTACTTGTCGCCCGCGAACAACGGTTTGCCGTTTTTCCAAAGGCTTTGGTGGCAGTGCATGCCGGATCCATTGTCGCCGAACAGGGGCTTGGGCATGAAAGTAACGGTCTTGCCGGCCCGGTACGCGGTGTTCTTGATGATGTATTTGAACATCGTCAATTTGTCGGCGATCGAAGTGAGGCTGTCGAAGCGCAGATCAATTTCGGCCTGACCGGCGGTTGCGACTTCGTGATGCTGGGCCTCGATTTCAAGGCCGCATTGCATCATGATGTCGGCCATTTCCGCGCGGAGGTTCTGCTGGGAATCCGTCGGCGGCACCGGGAAATACCCTTCCTTGTGGCGGGGCTTGTAACCCAAGTTCGGCTTTTCATCGCGTCCGCTGTTCCAAACCCCCTCGACGCTGTCAAGGAAATAATAGCCGGAATGCGCGGTCTGGTCGAAGCGGATATCGTCGAAAATGAAGAATTCGGCCTCGGGCCCGAAATAGGCCACATCGGCAATGCCGGTCGAAATCATGTAATTCTCGGCCTTTTGCGCGATGCAGCGCGGACAACGCGAATAGCGCTGTTTCGTGATCGGATCGAGGATGTTGCAGTAGAGAATCAGCGTCGGCAGCGTGCAGAATGGATCGATCACGGCCGTCCGGGGATCCGGAACCACCAGCATGTCGCTTTCGTGAATGGCCTGCCAGCCGCGAATGCTCGACCCGTCGAAACCGAAACCTTCCTCGAACGAACTTTCGCTCAATTCCGATGTCGGCACGGAAAAGTGCTGCATCAGGCCCGGGAAGTCCATGAACCGCAGGTCCACGAACTTGATGCCCTTCTCCTTGCAAAGTTTTACCACGTCCTTCGGATTCAAATCCTTGTGCATGACTTTCTCCCTCGTGTTGCGCCGCGTTTGCGCGCGGCTCCTTGTGTTGGTTGTGCCCTATGCCGTCTTTCTTGCCGTCAGGCTCGAAATGTGAACTCAGCTAATGACAATGTCGCCCGATTCGCCCGTGCGTATCCGGATGGCGTCTTCAATGTCGTAGACGAAAATCTTGCCGTCGCCGATGCGGCCGGTCGAAGCCGCCTTTACGATGGCCTCGACCACCTGCTTCAACTTGTCGTCCGTGATGACGATTTCCAACTTGACCTTCGGAAGGAACTCGACCACATATTCGGCGCCCCGGTAGAGTTCCTTGTGGCCTTTCTGACGTCCGAATCCCTTCACCTCCGTAACGGTCAGGCCCTGCACGCCCACGCTTGAAAGCGCTTCCTTGACTTCTTCCAGTTTGAAGGGCTTGATAATCGCTTCTATCTTTTTCACGGTGCCGTCTCCATTCCTCGTTCTTTTCGCTTGCCGTCGAATCCGCGAGAATCCGCGCGAAATCACCCGGTTCCATGCGTTGCGATAATTTCAGCAAATTGTGTGCCAACGCATGGCCCCGAAAACGAATACCGGCGTTTCTGCCGGTTTCAACGCCCCCGCAACCCATGATTGGCCCTGTAACCGGCTATTTTCCTTTTCCATAAACCGCCCTTCATGCTGCGATCCGGCTATCAGTCCGCGGGAAATACACAAAGACCTACATTTTGGTAAGAAGCAAAATGACAAAGATACCGATTGGTGCGATCTCCATCCGAATGGATTCCAACCGGCAGGGCTGATTGACGCATTGCGCACACCGCCGCACTTTCATGAAAACAATTGAAGATAAAGGATGCGGACCTGGCGCGCAACGGATTCGGCAGCGCGAACGAGGCCATTGGCATGCTCGTTGCTTCACCCAATCACGCATGGACAGCCAGGAAGAATACATACCTATACTAATCGTCATGGAGTAAAGCAGTTTTAATGAGGTGTCCACCCGGCGTTCGCGGCCTGATGCGCGATTCGGGAGCAGGGACGGCAGCAGCGGAATCCACTTCCGCGAGGAGAACACGACATGAACAAGGACGGTAGGAAATATTGGTTGACAGCGGCCATCGCGTTCGCGGCGGCCGGCCCGGCCGCGGCCCAGGATGCCGCCGGACCCGCAATAGATTCGGGGGACACGGCATGGATGCTGACCTCGATGGCGCTGGTGCTGTTTATGACGATTCCGGCGCTTGCGTTGTTTTACGGCGGCCTAGTGCGAACGAAGAACGTGTTGTCGGTCTTGATGCAATGTTTCAGCATCACGGCGCTGGTGACCGTGCTGTGGGTGGTTTACGGCTACACACTGGCCTTCGATCAGACCGGAATGGAGGCCGGAACGCTGAATTTGCGCTCGTTCATCGGCGGTTTCGCAAAAATTTTCTCGAAGGGGGTTTCGGTTGAAAGCATCCATCCGCTGGCGCCCACGATTCCCGAAACGGTCTTCTACTGTTTTCAGTTGACCTTCGCAATCATCACGCCGGCGCTGATTATCGGCGCCTTTGCGGAACGCATGAAGTTCTCCGCGCTGATGTGGTTCATGGGCTTGTGGTTCACCCTGGTGTACCTTCCGGTATGCCACATGGTGTGGGCGGGCGACGGCTCGTTCATGGGCAGTTACCTTGGGGTGCTCGATTTCGCGGGGGGCACGGTGGTCCACATCAATGCGGGCATCGCGGCGCTGATCTGCGCCCTGGTATTGGGCAAACGCCACGGGTACGGGCATGAAGTCATGGCGCCGCACAACATGGGCATGACGGTGACCGGCGCGGCGATGCTGTGGGTCGGCTGGTTCGGATTCAACGCGGGCAGCGCGGTGTCCGCGGGCGCTTCGGCCGGCATGGCTATGCTCGTCACCCACGCGGCCACGGCCACGGCCACGCTGGTCTGGATGGCCATCGAATGGATCAAACACGGCAAACCGAGCGCGCTCGGCGCGGCCACGGGCGCCGTCGCCGGACTCGTGGCGATTACGCCCGCTTCCGGATTCGTGGGACCGATGGGCGCGTTGTGCATCGGGGCCGCGGCGGGCGGCATCTGCTTCTGGAGCGCCACTTCGCTCAAACGCATGTGCGGATACGACGACTCGCTCGACGCATTCGGCGTCCACGGCGTCGGCGGCACGGTCGGCGCCATCCTGACGGGCGTTTTTGCCTCGTCCGCGCTCGGCGGGGTCAAGGCGGACCTGAACATCGTGCACCAGGTGGGCATGCAACTGTTGGGCAGCGCCATCACCGTGGTGTATTGCGGCGTGCTGACCTTGATCATTTTGAAGGTGATTGACGCGGCCGTCGGACTGCGCGCCAGCCTCGAAGACGAAGTCACGGGACTTGATCTCACGCAACACGGCGAAGTCGGCTACAACTTGTAATCTCTTGGCAGGCCGCCTGTGGATACGCCATTTCCGGCCATATACACCAATCGCGCAAAGCCACGGGAGACGTGAAAACGTCCCTTCCCGTGGCTTTTTTTTCACGGCATTGTATGAAGCTGCGCTGCGGAGCCGTGGACACGAATACCGGAACGACAACATCCCCCGATGCAGCTACTGGCATCTCCGCCCGGGAATTGGTAGGCTGGAGGCACAATGCGGAGGCCTACAATCATGGGATATGCGCAACGGACATGGACCCAAACGGACTATGGGCTTGTCGCCGGCATCATGTGCCTGATGGGCGGTTACTATTGGGCAATTCGCGGCACATCGGGCTACGGCGGCGAGACGGGCGGCGCGCTGGCGGGTTTCGGCTGGGCGCTGCTGTGGTACGCCTTTTCGCAAATGGGCGGCGCGGAACGGCGTCCCTATGCCACGCCATGGATGCTCGTGGCGATCACCTGCGGCATCATGTTCGGCGGATTCACCGGTTACGGCGTCTACATTTCGTGGCTGAACGGCAAGTACTGCATGAACCATCCCGATCTGGAGCGCGCCGTGCCGGCATGGACCGGTTATGCGATGCTGTTCCTGTGCGGCCTGCATTGGGGCGGCAACACCGGCTGCTTCATGGCCTGGTGCGCGCCGAACCGGCCGCTCCGTTTGCAGGATTGGGTGGCCCGGATTTTTTGCGGGGTGGCGGGCGCCGTCGCCGCGCTGGCTTTTGTCCGGATCTTTCCGCAACTGTTCCTGCCATTTTATTCCGAGGGTGTCTACAACATCCCCGAATACAAGACCTGCCAGCGCGCGCTCCTGTCCATCCAGACCATCGCGCCGCACGTCGGCTCGGCGATCGGATTTCTCGCGTACGAAATCATCCGCCGCGACCGGCGCGCCGTGGCCATGATCCTTACGCTCGCCCTCGGTTTCGCCATTCCGTTCACCATCGGCGGGATCTGGCAGACGCAGCACGGTTCGCCCATCCGCATTGACTGGTGGAAAAACTGGGAAATGAGCATCGGACTCGGCGGTGGACTGGCTTTCGGGCTGGCATTCTGGCTGTTCAACCGTCCCGCGGACGCCGTACAGCCGGCCTTGGGCCGCTGGTCGCGGACCTTCTTCCGATCCGGCATCCCGCTGTGGCTACCCTGCATTCCCGTGCTCCAGGGCTGCTACGACGGCTGGTGCGAAATTCACGGCGTCGAACCGGTTCTTGCGGGTTACGCGACCCTGTTTGGATTGAGTTTCCTGCCCGTGCTGGTTCTCTGGGCAAGGCAACTCCGTCATCCGCCGGGCGGCGCGCCCTATCGCGTGCCGTGCGCGTCCATCATGGCCCTGCAACTGCTCATCGTCGCGGCGGGCGTCATCGTGAGCATCCCCCGGACATGGCGCTTCGGGAACACGTTTCTGGCAGCGGCCTACACACTCTACATCGGAACCAGCCTTTGCCTGCTGGCGATCCTGTGGAAACGCAACCGGGCTGAAAACTGAAAAGACGCCGGCGTCTTGTCATCTTCACCCCCATTTCGGGTATGCTTGGGCCGTTCCGTCGTAAACCGAGAGGATCTCATGAAAAAGCAATTTGTAGCGACCATTCAGGAAGGCGATACCGTCAACGACTATTTTCTTGCCGCCCGGAAAGACCTGCGCGAGCAGGCCAACGGCAGCAAGTTTCTCGGCATGGTGTTCAAGGACCGAACGGGCGAGATCGGCGGGATTTTGTGGAACAATGCGGCCTCGATTGCCCGGCAGTTCGAAATCGGCGACGTCGTCAACGTGCGCGGAAACGTGACCAGCTACCAAGACCGCCTGCAAATCCGCGTCGAACAGGTCGTGCCGCTCGCCGAAAACGAATTCGAGAAATCCGATCTGATCGAAACGTCCGCGGACACGGAGGCGCACCTGGCGGCCTTCAGGGAACTGATGGGAAGCATCGCCGGAGAATGGCTGTCCCGCCTGACAAAAGCCTTCCTCGACGACGAGGCATTCATGGAGCGTTTCACGCAGGCGTCGGCGGGCAAGAAATGGCACCATGCGCAACCGGGCGGCCTGCTGCGGCATTGCCTCGAAATGGCGCGCATCGCCTGCACGATGTGCGAACTGTACCCGAACATCGACCGGGATCTCCTGCTGGCGGGGTGTTTTCTCCACGACATCGGCAAACTCGACGAGATGAGCCAGGACATGCTGGTCGAATACAGCACGGCGGGCAAACTGCTCGGCCATCTCGAAATCGGCTGCGAAATGGTCCGCAAGAAGATGGACGCGATACCCGGTTTCCCGGAGCCGCTGCGCATGCACCTGATCCACCTGATTCTGTCGCATCACGGCGAACTCGTCAACGGATCCCCCGTGGTGCCCAAGACCCTCGAGGCGATGGTGCTGTGCCAATGCGACAATCTCGACGCGCAAGCCGACGCCTTTACACGAGTCATCCGCGAGACCCGCGAACGCCATCTCGAATGGTCGGACTATATCCCCCTGATCGACCGGCAAATCTGGGCCAAGTGAACCTCCGCCGGCATCAATAGCCAAACAGGGGCAATCCGGCCCGACCAAAAGACCGGACCGGTGTATCCCCGGACTGCTCCAACCGTATCCAGCCACCGGCGCAAGGAAAACGGCAGAGCCGTACCGTGCTGTCTGTACCCCCCCCCGTAAAGTATGTGCAATAGCCCTATTGACAAACCGCGCCGGTTGTGCCATACTACGCTGCGGAAAGAGGGTGTTTGCCGGGTGCCGTGCAGGAACAGTCAATGGACAATGGGAGGATGCGCGATGAAGCGGGTATGGAGGTTGGGGATCGTTGCGATCTTCGCGGCAATCGGCACGGGGATCGCGCAAACGCAGACGAATAATGTTCCGGGGATAATTTCCGACTGTCCCGGTTCAGCGGGAATTGGACAATCGCCGATTTTTCTAAGCGACTACAGTC
>DAOTMJ010000082.1 GCA_035450225.1 Candidatus Hydrogenedentota bacterium | reverse complement strand
TCATTCGCACCTACGATGCAGACCCGCCTGTCGTGCTATCGGTCCAGACAACCGGCGCGAGCCCGACAAACGCCCAAACGGTTGTATTCCGTGTCCTGTTCTCCGAACCGGTCAGCGGAATGGACGCGTCGGATTGCGTCATAAATGCCGTTGGTGTTTCGGATGTCGCAATCTTGTCGTGCAATGGCGGCGGAACAACCTATGACGTTACGGTTGACACCGGCAACGGCTCGGGTTTGTTGCGCCTGGATATCCTGAACGATGGAACAGTACTCGATGCCGCCGCAAACATGCTTGCCGATTCCTTTTCCTTGGGCGAGACCTACGAAATAGACAAAGATGCGCCGACCGCGGTCCTTTCATCCACAGCCCCGGAACCGGTGGACACCTCGCCCATTCCCGTAAGCCTGCTTTTCTCGGAACCGGTGACGGGATTCGCATTGGGCGACATTCTGGTCGCCAATGGCATAGCCGCCGGACTTAGCGGCAATGGGGTGGCCTATGACTTCGTGGTATATCCCGTCGGACCGGGCGTAGTCACGGTCGAGATTCCTCCATCCGTAGCCTCGGACGCCGCCGGGAATGAAAATGTGGCGGCCACACCCTTGACAAGGACCTATCAGTCCGATGCGCCGGGCGTATTTCTGTTCAGCGACGCGCCGGATCCGGTCACATCGTCGCCCTTTGCCGTACAGGCCGTTTTCAGCGAACCGGTCACCGGTTTCGATGAAAGCGATCTGGTCATGATCAATGCGCTGCCAAGCAATTTCCGGCGCTTGGACGGCGCGCACTACAGTTTCGATGTGCATCCCCTCCTTGCGGGCCTTGTCCAAATCGTCATTCCGGCGGGCGCCGCCGAAAATGCCGAACATGTCGTGAACACGGCCTCGGCGCCTTTCGAGCGGACCTTCGTTCCCGACGGCCCGACCTTATACATGACGTCTCCGTCTCCCGATCCGACCAATGTCTCGCCCATACCCGTGACCGTGATCTTCAGCGAGGACGTATTCGGTTTCGAGGCCACCGACATTAGCGCCACCAACGGCACGATAGACCACTTCCAGACGATTGACGGCGCGCATTACACGTTCGACCTGTTTCCTTCCGGACCGGGGTTGGTAACGGCCGACATTTCACCGGGCGTTGCGCAAAACGGCGCGGGACAGTGGAACACGGCGGCGCCTCCCCTGGAACGTGAATACGATACGGAACGACCGTCCGTCGTTTTGTCAAGCATGGCCGACAATCCGACCCGTTTCTCGCCGATACACGTCAATATCGTTTTCAGTGAGGACGTTTTCGAATTTGAAAGCGGGGATATCTGGACGCAAAACGGCACGGTTGCACATTTCGAAGTCCAGAGCGCAAGCCATTACACGTGCGACGTTGAACCGATGGATGAAGGCCTTGTGGCGATGGCGGTTCCCATGCAGGTTTGCCGCGACGCCGCTCTCAATTTTAATACCGCGTCATCCGCGCTCAATCGAACCTACGATATAACATCCCCCGGGGTTTCCCTTGCATCCGCCGCGCCGGAGCCGACCCGCGTCTCGCCGATCACCGTCCAAATCCACTTCACCGAACCAGTATACGGCTTTGATGCGCTCGACGTTGAAGTCCAAAATGCGGTCGTGAGTCATTTCGCCTCAACAAGCGCCCAGAACTACTCATTGTCCTTGACGCCAATAGGCCAGGGAGAGGTATCCGCGTACATTCCACAGGCGGCGGCCGTTGATGCGGCCGGCAATCCCAATACGGCGAGCGGGACGCTGACGCGCACCTACGATACCATTCCCCCATCGGTACTGATTGGCCCTCCGTCGGTCGAGACCACGGCTGCCGGACCTGTTGCCTACGAAGTGCTTTACGGCGGGGCGGACATCATAACCCTGTCCGAACAGGACGTGACGCTCGTGAAATCGGGTTCCGCGGACGGTTCCGTGACCGTTTCCGGAACAGGTGTCGCTTCGCGCACGGTCACCGTGGAGAACATCGTCGGTGACGGCGCCCTTGCCATCTCCATTGACGCGGGCACGGCGAGCGACGCCGCCGGCAATCTCGCACCGGAAGCAGGTCCCAGTGCTCAATTCCAAGTCATGGCCCAGCAAACCCTGCCCGTGGCGGCGTGGCCTATTGTGTTGCTCGTCATGGCCGCCGGCATCATCGTCTGTCGGCGTAAAATAGCGGACGAGACGGACCCCTGAAACGCCTTGCCATCGGGGCAACATCCCCGGTGTTCACGACATTCGTTTCGTCCACTACGGGGAGGAGCGATCCGCTCCTACTCCTCCGCCGGACCCGAAGACGACTCCTCGCCGTTGTCGTCCCATGAAATTTTCTCCAATTCTTCCAGTTCCTCATCGGCGACGGTTTCCCCGGGGAGCAAATGCCGGGGCAGGAAGGCGTAATTGGCAATCATCGTGGGAACCACGGCGCTGCCGATGACCACTGCCACCAGGAACGAATACTGTTCGCGCGTAACGATGCCGTGCGAATATCCGTAAAGCGCGGAAATGGTCCCAAACGTCAAGCCGGTGGACATCATGAGGGTGTAATACCACCGGGCCTTCGTTTCCCCGTGAAAGCACCCGATGACGGGATACAATCCGAAAATTTTCGAGACGACTTTTCCCGCCAGCAAGATTACAAACACGAGCGGCGCGCCCAGAACCGCCGGCAGGGACACCAGCGATCCGGCGCGGATAAAATAGAAGGGTGTGAGGAGGCCGACAGTCAGGGTGCGCAGCCGGCGGACCCAATGCTGATCCTCCGCGGCGACGCCGGCCAGGATCATGCCGACCAGATAGGCCGGCAGCACGGCCTCGCTGCCGGACCACAACGCCAGCGCGCCGAGTCCAAACAGCACGAACAAGACCCATTTGGTTCGGATCGCCGCCGTGCGAAAGGCATAGAGCGAAATCAGGCGGGACGTGACAAAGGGAAGGGTAGCCATGACGGCCACGCATGCGCCGATGAAGACAAAAGTTTTGTATGTGAAGGGGGCGAAAAGGATTCCAAGCGCCAAAACGGTGCCCAGATCGTTGATGAAACACGCGCCGAGAATACCTTTGCCGAAATCGGTTTGATTGAAGCCCGTTTCGAGCATGACCGCGTATACAACCGCCATGGAGGTCGTGGACAAGGCGACTCCCGCGAGCCCGCTCGCCCGAACATCCCATCCCAGGACAAAGTGCGCCACGGCTGCGCAGCCAACGAACGGCGCCACGAACCCAATCAGGCCGACGATCGACACCTCTTTCCATTTTTTACGAAGCACGGCGGGTTCAAGCTCCGCCCCAGCCAGAAACGTGAGGAGCACCGCGCCCGTGCCCGCCAGAAAACGAAGCCAGGGCAGGTCGCCGCCAAGGCTGCCTGCGCCGAAATACCGATCGGCCACGAATCCCGCCGCGATCCCGATGCAGATTTCAATCAACGCGACCGATATCCGCAAATGATTCGAAAGCGAAGTGGCGGCGACCGCCAGCCCCATCCATAACGCCGCTACCGCAAATGCCGATTCCATAAAAAACCTCCATTCATCAGTTCCTCGTATGAACTGACGCGATTGGAAGGATAGGGACCATCCCTTTGGGCGGGGGTTTCCTTACACGAAACTCCTACCGCATCCT
This sequence comes from Candidatus Hydrogenedentota bacterium, assembly GCA_035450225.1. Classification (NCBI taxonomy): domain Bacteria; kingdom Pseudomonadati; phylum Candidatus Hydrogenedentota; species Candidatus Hydrogenedentota bacterium. Next base: position 3,468 of record DAOTMJ010000082.1, on the reverse strand, counting down.
TCGACACGATAGGAGTCATCAGCCACTTGGCAATTATGGGGAACTCCATCCCCATGTATTCTATTGTATGCCACGCCGGGCCGTAAGAGCAAATTCACGGCAATCTAAAACAGGCCTCGCGATCCCACAATCATCTTCACCGCGCGCTGCCACGAATCGCATTCTTTGCCCATGATCTCTCCGGAAAATTGGTAGTTGTGCTTTCGTTCGAATTCCGCCAACTCCCGTGCAAGATCAGCATATTTTTCGCGGTGGACCTGAACAACGAACTCGCAATCCTCCGGTCTTTTTAAAAATTCGACCGCAACGAAGAAATGGGGCACGCAAAAACCGGCGCTTTTTTGGAATGCGGCGCGCATGTCGGGATCCGCGATCCACTTGCAAAGAACGGATAGGTTCCGTTTTCGCGATTCGTCCTGAATGCGGCACGCCGGACACCCGGCATGGGCGCTCCAGGCGCGTTCCCCCCTTCCGGCGACGTACCTCGACCTTGCCACAGAAAAACCTTCCAGGCATTTTCTAAACGCCTCAATCTGATCCTGGTAAAGGAGGGCCGTTCCAAATGCGCCGGATTGGTCGAGCAACATATGGGCATGTCGGTGGCAATATCCCTTGGAGTGGGCAAGTTCGCTCCGGACCTTCGGATCGTTCACCATCTCGTAAAGCAGCCCGTCGAAGTAGCGCTTCAGGGACACGGATTCGAGCGCGCACAGGGCGCACTCCGCCGTCTTCACGAGCGCATCCAGCACATCGAAGTAGGCCGTGTGTTTTTCATTCTTGTGACGCATCGCTGCCCTCCTTGATACGGCCGCCGGACAGTCCCATCCAAGCAGCGATTTGGTCTATCCGCGGGTTGTGGCTATTTTTTCCGACAGCCTGTCGCAGACATTTCCACGCCTCTTCATCACGCCCCTGTTTGAAAAGGCACCACGCCAAGTTGGCCATGAACACCGGTTCATGGGGATTGAGCCAGACCGCCCGCCTCAGTTCAGCCTCGGCAATGGCGTACGCTTCGCGTTCCAAAAGATACAAGGCCAATGCATTGTGGTTGTACCCAAGATAGGGATTGGGCCGAAGCGCATTTTCCCGGCGGCGTTCCTTTTCGGCGCTGTCCAGCGCGCGAAGTTTCTTCTTGTTAGCCATGACAACAGCCCATGCATCTATGCTGAACTCTTCGTGGAAGGCTTGTCAGATTCGACTATCTTCAAAATGTCTTGGAGCAGGGTGATAATCTCTTCGTTCTTCGGATCGAGATATGCCACCAGTTCCCCAGAGGGTTCGCCATACGCGCGGATATACTTCCCCTGCAGTTCGATCAGGGATTCCCAAAGGGCAAAACAGGCCGCACGAATGATGCGCGCGGGTTCTTTTATCATGGTCTTCAGTCCGAGTGTCTGTTGCATTTCCATCAAAACAGAGCGAAGGGATTCCACTTTATGGAAAATCTGCTCACGCTGTTCCGATGTGAGCGAATTTTCCTCCCGATAGAGAACCGAGTGCAGTTCGCGGCCCCGTGCCCATAGTTCGCATTCGCACAGAAACTCGTCAACCATTCTAAGCGTGATAGCGATAACCCGCTTGTGGTTCGGGCTTGTTTCGATCGGTTGCTTCGCCATCTTTCCGCATTCCCGGTACTGGTAGCGGGACCGCCGGCCTCCGGAACTAACAGTTTCCGAAATGGGCGGCCGCGTCTCCTCTTCCGTTTGGAATCGCCAAGCATTCGGAACATTCGTCGAGCCGGCGAAGGGCCGTTTCGATGGCGCTACACTGATCGCCCACACCCGAAACCAGCCCTTCGATGGTCGCCAGTTCGTTTTGTATGGATTCCATGGACTGCCGGGCGAGACTATCTATCGAGGCGTTTACGGCGTCCGCCCATTGGCTGGCCAGCCGCGAAAGATTCTTCTCCACCTCCCAAGGGATAAGCCGAAGGAAATGACGCTCGAAAAGCCGGTGAAAAAGGCCCATGGGAATGGCGAACCAGAGGAGATCGATATGGCTGTCGAAGACTTGGCCCATTTTCACGTCAGGCTTCCTGGGCGCCGCGATTTCGGCGTGAAACCGCGCGCTTTCGAACGAGATGCCCAGCGCCCGCTCGATTTCCTTCGACAACCGGTCTTGAAAAGCCCGCACGGTGCGATGAAAACTGACTTGCGCCTCGATTAGGTATTCTTCGAGATATCCTTTTCCATGCTCCGAAACGCGGCCCAATTCCTCCTCGAAGGCCCTTGCGGCCCAATCCTGAAACGCCTGGGTCCTTTTCGCAAGGCTGCCCGTCCATGCGCCCATCGCTTTTTTCAGCGATGCGCAAAGCCGCTTGGTCAATTCGCCGTGAAGATCGTGGAATCGCTCGCCGGCCGCCGTGCGTACGCGCGTTTTCAAATCCCGGGTCAATACGTGAATCTCCTTTCCCAACGAATCCAAGCCCTCCCGTTCACGCCGAATCATGTCGCGCAACTCGGACCGGGCTGCTTCCGCGGACTGGGCCGCCGTCTGCGCCAGGATCAGATAGGCCCGGCATTCCGAGATCAGGGCGGAGAGTTTGTGTCCCATGATTTTCACGAACAACTCCTCATGGCGCCCCGCCACGTTCGTGAGGAGGTATTCGCGTACATCGTTTTGAAACCGTTCAAAATCCGGCCGGTTCGAGAACGGAAGGACGAGGAGTTGACGCCCCCCGGTATTCTGGGCAATCTGCCATTGCGTAAATTCGATGACGGCTTTCCGTTCGCGATCGGAAACCAGATCGGCTTTCGTAAGAAGGATCACCACCTCCGGGGTATGCTTGAACACCTCACCCAACAGTCGCAGATCCTGTTCGCCCAAGGGCTGGTTCGCACTGATGGCCACAATTGCCCCGCCCACCTTCGGCAACCAGTCCATGGACGCCTGCGTGTTGTGGGCGAAGATGCTCCCAAGGCCCGGCGTGTCCACGAAGCATATACCGCGGTACGGCGCCAGCGACGCCAGTTCCACCTCAACCAAGGCCACGCGTTTTTCGTTCCTCGGATTGCGTTGTTCGGTAACATATTCGGGCAGTTCGGCCAACGGAATTTCCTCGATTTCGCCGGATAACCGATGGACCACGGCCCGATCCGTAGGGCCGTACCCAATCCGCGTAATTACCGCGGTGGCCGGCAGGACATTCACGGGCATGATTTCGCTTCCGATGATCGTGTTGAGGAAGGAACTTTTCCCCGCCTTGAATTGCCCGAGCACGGCGACTTCCACCCTCCCGCCGCTTCGGAGGGTCTCGGAACATGCATTGAGCTGCGGCGTCAAATTCTGAAGATGAAACTGCGCGCAGATTTGCCCCAGGAGTTCGACGCTCGCGGTCGTATCTCTCATGCTGCAACCTCCTATCGCCTTCTCTTTTTTCGACAGGAGTTATCAGCCACATGGCGATTACGGGGAACTCCATCCCCATCGCCGATTATCGTATCAGCCCCCCGAAAGCGTTTTCAAACC
>DAOTMJ010000081.1 GCA_035450225.1 Candidatus Hydrogenedentota bacterium | reverse complement strand
AAGGCTGGTGGGCGGTGGGTGACTCGAACACCCGACACCCTGCGTGTAAGGCAGGGAACAGAATCGCACAAGTCGTGTAATTGCAATGACTTGGAAAAACCGCAAAATTCATGTTGCACTAAATGTTGCACTTCGCGTTGCACTTTTGGGGGCATTTCCGAACTCGCGGAGGCGATCCGGGCGCTGTCCGATTCGGACATGGCGGCGCTGTTCCAAACCATCGCGAAGGATGACGCCAAATTTCTATCGCTAATCAAGTCAGTCACCGATCCGCATGGCGCGGACGGCATACCGCCCGAAGACGCGGACGATCTGGACATGCCGCAGGAATCGAGGTAGGATCTTTTTTGCCGGGCGATAGGGTAGCGCCCGAAAAGCGGGAAAGCATCGCCCGCCTTCGCCCGGCACGCTCACGATGCAATAGGACGGATGCACCTATGGCCGCACACAAGACCCCAAAGCCGGACACGCCATTATTGAATGAAACCACCGCCTTCGATGCGTTTCCAAGTCTGACACAAAAACAAAAGAAATTCATTCAGTTGCTTGCGCCCGGATTGCGAAACATCGCAGCGGTGTCTCTTGCGATTCACAAAGGGAAACTACCGGCGGATTTTGACGCAAAAGAATTTATACATTGGGTGATGGATTCTGGAAGAGCACGTATCTTGACCGAAGATGTTAGACAATCCGAAGCGAAAGAATTGGTAAAATCGCTTTATCCGCCTCCTGTCGAAACGGCCGCGCCGAAGGCCGGGACAGTCAGAGCAGAGACAAACTCTGGGCCGGTTGACTGGAAGACGATCCGCATGCGGTTCTCGGATGACAACCCCTATGTTGTTCTTGTCGCGCGCAAAGGGGAGAAACAAAAACGAGTCACGGCGGCGGAACTCGGATTGTCAGACCGGCGGACAGGTAACCTGCCAAACGCACAATGGGCGCTGTTGAAACGCTTTGCCGAAGCGCCCAACAAGCATATCGTGCCGGAGGTTCGCGAGGCCGCCGCTTTCAAGCGGGCCGTATCGCGTCTCAATCGTGCGCTGACAACCGCCTTTGGCGCGTCCAACAATCCGATTGTGTCCTTGTCCAAAATGCATGAACGCGAGCCTTGGGGCAAACCAAAAGCGGGTTGCGGCTGGCATTGCCTGATAGATATTGCGTAGTTGTCACGGGGGGCATGGTGACAGAATGCGCGCGCCGCGTGACAATTGCGCCCGCATTTCGCCCAATAAAGACAGGCATTTCTTGTTCTTCACGCCTTCCTTTTTTGTATCAGTCACCCAATTTAGGGTGAAGCGTTGCGATAGGCGCGATGCAGGAACGAAGGACGTTGAAAATGAGCCAGTTACTATCCGTGAAAGAAACCGCAAAACGGCTTGCTCTGTCTTGCCGAACCGTTTACCGCCTTAGCGATGCGGGCCGGATGCCGCGCCCGCTGCGAATCGGCGGCGCTGTCCGCTGGGATGCGCGCGTATTGGAAGAATGGATTGCCGCCGGTTGCCCACCGGTAGAACGCCATATGCTTACGCGATAGGTGGGCGCGAACATGTTCAAAATCGTTAGATGGGAGCGATACGAGGTTGATTCTCGTGGCGACGCATGGATCGAGGGCGCAGCACTCCGCAAGGGGCCGTTGCAATACCTTCGGGTAACCTGTAACGGTGCCGCTTGGGGGCTGTCCTACCGACGGCTGCTCTCCACTGGCGGTGATGACGCGGCGGCGGCATTTGGGCTGTATATCAAACTGCTTGAACTTTCCGGAGCGCAACCAGCACCATTGCGCGGTACCGTGAGGAATCCACAGGGCGAGGCGGCAACACCGGAAGAAATAGCAGAATCAACCGGCTTTCCATTGTCGGTTGTGACCCGTGGGCTTGCGATTCTCAAGACCGCTGGATGGATAACGGAAACGCCCGGAAATCCGGAAAATTCCGGGAAATTACCGGAATTCCGGGAAATTACCGCCAATCAATCAATCAATCAATCAAAACAATCAAACAAGATCTCTTCCGCGAAATCCTTCGCGGGCGATCCCGTTCAACCACAAACCCATGGGGAAAGTGAAGGGAAAGATCCAGATCCTCTTGCGCCGTTCCTGGGCCTTGTCGAATTCTACCCGCACCTGCTCGAATTGATTCGCGAAGCGCACCCGAAGGCGCGATTGCCGAAGGCTGGCAGCGGGGCCGATTTCGAGGCGCGGGCCACGCTGGCAAAACTGGTACGGATTGACGGCTACAAACCCAATGAAATCGTTGCGGCATTGGAATGGGTTTTTGAGTCTGACCATCGCGACGCGCAATTTTGGCGCGCACAAGTGGCCGCTATTCCGCCGTTGCGAAAAGCAGGATCTTCCGGGCTGACCAAATTTGGCGCGATTCACGAGCGCTGGTTGAAAGCAACCGGGGGCAACGGCCATGACAAAAGCGACCCAAACGATTTTTATTCCCGGTTTTCCCCTGCGGATATTCAAGAGTTTGAGGCTGAATACCAAGCGGAAATGGCCAATGCGAACGGGGGCGCGCAATGACGGACACGCCCGAACGCCACGACATTGAACTACTCAAGAATGAATTGGCCGCCGCTGGGGCTATCTTTCATGGCAAAGAATGCCGTTGCCCATTTCACGAAGACCGGCGGGCAAGCGCCGGGGTTTATCTCGACTCGCAAGGCGTGGCGCGGTTCAAGTGCCACGGTTGCGGCGTGGCTGGTGACCTATACGACATTCGCGCGCGCATCCATGGCGTTGACCTTCGCGAGGTTTTGCCAAAATCGGACGGCGGGCCGCGAAACGGCGCAAATAAAAGCGCCACGTTGCCACAGGAGCGGCGATCATCCGTCCGGCAATATGAAACCCTTGCCGAAATCGAACGGGCCGCCACGTCCATTGGGCGCATCGAGGCGCGACACGATTACACGGACGGTTTCGCCGTTTTCCGCATCGTGGGCGCTGATGGCGTGAAAACATTCAGACAAGCGCACCGCGAATACGGAAAATGGCAATGGGGTAAGCCGCGCGGCCTTTTGCCGCTTTACGGGCGGGAACACATTGGCGAAACGGAAGACCCGGTTGTTGTTGTCGAGGGCGAGAAATGCGTTGACGCTCTTTGGAAAATTGGGACTGTCGCGGTAACAAGCGCGATGGGCGCGGGCAAGGCGCACCTGAGCGATTGGACGCCGCTTGATAACCGCGATATCGTGCTTTGGCCGGATAACGATCCGCCTGGCTGTGCCCACATGGACCAAGTGGCCGGGATTTTGAAGACGGCAACACGGCTACGGATTGTCAATGTCGAAATACTTGGCTTGCCGCCGAAGGGCGATGTTGCCGATCTGCTTGAAAAGTGGCGCGACGATCCGCCGGAAACGAAACGCGCGGCCATTTATGAAATCCTTGCAAACGCGAAACCGGTTGTGCCTTCCGGCGGGCTGGCGGCGCTTATCGAAGGTGCAATTGGCGGTACCAGAAAAGCGATTTCATTGCCTTGGGGGCGTTTGTCGAAATTGACCCGCGCGCTGTTGCCGGGGAGTATCACGTTGATTGTGGGGCCGCCCGGCTGTGGAAAAAGTTTTTTGCTGCTGCAGTTGGCGTATGCGCTTCACAAGTCGGGCGTCCCGATTTCGGTTTTTGAACTGGAGGAAGACAAGGCGCACCATCTCCATAGGCTGCTTGCACAGTTGGCTAACGATGCCCGGTTGCTTGACCTGGAGTGGATCGCAGGGAACCCCGAAAATGCGAGGGCGGCGCTGGCGGCGCATCAAGCCGATCTGGACGCGTTCGCGTGCCGCCTTTTCGATGCGCCCGACAAGCAACCCACGCTGACGGACCTTGCGAGGTGGGTTTCCGAACGGGCTGCAGCAGGGAACCGCGTGATCGCGATCGATCCACTTTCCGTGGCCGACATGGGCGGCGAACCGTGGCGCACCGCGCCCGGCTTCATAACCGAGGCAAGCGCCGCCATTCGGAAACATGGCGCAAGTCTGATTTTGACCTATCACCCGCGCAAGGGCGCGGCGGAAACCGGTCTGGTTTCTCTCGACGGTATCGCCGGGGCCGCCAGTTTCACGCGCCTTGTTCAGACTGTCCTTTGGCTTGAACGCCACGCGGATGATCACCGCGCAACCGTACAATCCATTGGCGGGCCGTTCGAGGAAACCGCGAATCGCACCGTTCACATTCTCAAGTCACGCAACGCGCCGGGGCAAGGATGCCGAATCGCATTCCACTTTGACCCGGAAACCCTGACATTCGAGGAACACGGAATCGAGGCATCATATGGAAATTCTCGCAAGAATCAACGCGCTACACAATGAACTTGCCCGCGCGCATTTCGAGGGCGCGGACTTCGCCGCTGTGAGGCTGTGCATCGTGGCTTCCGCCCTTCATGCCCGGCTGGGAATCGAACGGGCGATCCGCCGATGGGCGTGGCAATACCGCGCAATCTGGCTGGCAATCGGTTCCGAACGCCTGCTTCTGGCAATCGTGGATGCCGAAGAACGGGGCCGACGTGGCCGCCGTTCAAGAATTCCTTGCCGCCAAATATGCATCAGATTGCGAGCGGTTCAATCTAAAAAAATACAGACAAACGTGGAAAGAAGGGACTGCTAAGAAATGGGCAAAATAAATTGGAGCGCATGGACCGATCCGGTAACCGTGGCCAAGCGCGCTGGGGGCCGCCGCCATTACCACGCCATACGCCGCCTGAGGGCCGCCGTACGCAGGGCAGAGGTTGCGGACCTGCTCTTGGCCGGGCGAAAGCAAACCGACATTGCCAAAGCCTTGGGCGTCGCGGACTCCACGATATCGCGGGACGTAAAGCGAATATACGCGGACGCCGCAAGGCGGCACATATGCCCGCTTTGCCGAAGGGAATACCACTTGTGCAAGTGACCTTTTCGGGAAAAGGCGAACGCATGCCCGTTACCAACCGTCCCCTTGGTAACAAATAGTGTTGACATTGGCGGTAGCACATGTTACAATATGTACGTTGACAACAGGAGCAACGGACATGAAAGCAATCGGGTATGTGAGAGTAAGCACGGAAGGGCAAGCGGTTGACGGCGTAAGTCTGGACGCGCAACGCGCACGGATCGCGGCATGGTGCGATGCAAACGGCTATGAACTCGCGGCGGTTCATGTGGACGCGGGCATATCCGCCAAACGTGCGGACAATCGCCCAGGACTTCAAGCGGCGCTTGCTGAAGTCTGCAAAGAGCGCGGCGCGCTGGTGGTTTATTCGCTTTCCCGGCTGGCGCGTTCCACGAAGGATGCCATTGGAATATCCGAGCGGCTGGAAAAGGCCGGGGCGGATCTCGTAAGCCTGTCCGAACGCATTGACACGACAAGCGCCGCCGGAAAAATGGTGTTTCGCATGCTGGCGGTTCTTGCGGAATTCGAGCGCGATCTTGTTTCCGAACGCACGACCGCCGCAATGGCGCATCTTCGCCAGCAAAGCAAGCGTGTTTCCCGGCATATGCCCTTCGGTTATGATTTGGCGGCGGACGGTGAAAGTCTGACAGAGAATGCCCGCGAACAGGAGGCCATACGCATGATGCGCGACTTGCGCGCGGACGGCAAGAGTTTGCGCGACATTGCCCGCACGTTGGAATCCCAAGGGATTGTCGCCAAGAACGGCGGCGCTTGGAGCGCCAAGGTAATCAACGGAATCCTTGAAAGAAAGGCGGTGTAAGACATGACAAACGAAATCGGAATCAAGAGATTGGCAAAAACATTGAAGGGCATGAAACCGGAAAGGCTTCGCATGTTGCTGGCAAAGGACAAGGGGATCACGATCCGTCTTTCGGAATCGGATCGGGATGATATGCGGCGCGTTGCCAAGAGTTTGAACCTTACGGTTACGGAATACATTACGAGAATGCACTACCTTGTGAGTGAATCCTTGGAAAGGAAATAACATGGGATACCTTTTCCGCAAGACCGTAACGCGCCCGTTGCCCGAAGGCGCGAAGATTCTACGCCGCAAGGGCGGGCCTGTCGCCCGCTGGAAGGACAAAAACGGCAAGATCCGCGAGGCGCGGGCCACGGACGCCGGGCGCATCGTTCAGGAAACGGGCGTATGGTATGCCCGCCTTCGCGATGCCGATGGAATCATCAGGGAAGTTTCCACCGGATGCCGCGACAAGAGCGCGGCGGCGGCGGTCCTTACGCAATTGGCCGCACGCGTGGAACGCCGCAAGGCCGGGATACTGAGCGCGTCCGAAGACCGGGCCACCGACTTTGCCGGCAAACCGCTGCAGGAACACGTTGACGCCTACATCGCCCGCATGGAATCGCTTGGATTACACAAGACAACGGTCTTCATGCGGCGGCGCTATCTCGAAACGCTGTTTTCCGGTTGCGGATTCAACCGTATCGCGGATCTGTCGCGGGAAAGGGCTGAAACGTGGCTGCGTGGACAAACCGGCATGAGCGCGCGAACATACAACGGCTACGCGGTGGGGCTTGCTGCCTTTGGCAATTGGATGGTATCCGAGGGCCGGATGGTGGCGAATCCCTTCGCCCGCATGCGCAAACGCAACGAACGCGCCGACCCGCGCCGCCCGCGCCGGGCCTTGACGCAGGAAGAGGTTGCCCGCTTGCTCGACGCGGCGGAACGTAGACCACTGGAAGGCAAGTTGCATGCTGGCGGGGGCGCGGTACAATTGAAACCGGAAACCCGCGAAATGCTGGCATTCGAGGGATACGAACGTTCGCTTGTGTATCGGACTTTGGCGCAAACCGGCTTGCGGTGGAATGAACTGCGTTCCATCACCATTGGGCAAGCCGTGCTTGATACCGAACCGCCGCACTTGATCTTGAACGCCGCCAATGAAAAGAACCGCAAAGGGGCTGTAATCGTTTTGCGGGCGGATTTGGCCGCGAGGCTGTCCAAGTACCTTGCCGCCCGGCTGGAACGCCGCAGGAACGATTCTAGGCGGCATGGCGGGGCTTTCCCGATGCGCCTTGAACCTGACGATCCGCTTTTCGACATGCCCGCCAAAGGCACGCGGGAATTCAATAAAGATCTCGTGGCCGCCAAGATCCCCAAGCGCGACGACCGGGGCATGAGTGTTGACATTCACTCGTTGCGACACACGTTTTCATCCGAACTTGCGCGCGCGGGCGTGCCATTGGCAACGGCGGTTGCTCTTATGCGGCACAGCGATCCCAAACTCACGATGCAACGGTACACGCATTTTCAACGGCTTGATCTTGCGGGCGCGTTGGAACAGTTGCCGGACTTTTTGCCCAAGGCGGAAGGAACCGCGCACGAGGCGGCGGCGGGCGAAAATCGCGTTGCACTAAATGTTGCACTTCCTACCGTCAAAAAAGCGCAACATGAGTCAAAATCTGGCAATTACGCCTGCTTATCTACTGATGGGGATGTAGAATACAGTAGCACGAAAACACCCAATAAATACGGCGTTTTTGAGGGTTTGCAGGGAAAAAACGATGGTGGGCGGTGGGTGACTCGAACACCCGACACCCTGCGTGTAAGGCAGGTGCTC
>DAOTMJ010000080.1 GCA_035450225.1 Candidatus Hydrogenedentota bacterium | reverse complement strand
GATCACGCAATGGACGCGCTTCGGTACGCGCTTTTCACGCATTGCCGCGAACGCCGGGAGCGAAATATGTTGGCCGTGTACGACCTGGCAGACGATTACACATCACCTATTCCCAACCTGTAATCCCCCCCAAAAATAGCCAACCGGTACAGGCTTGACTTTCGCGTACCGTTGTGGTATAACACCACTGAACTCGGAGATCTATCTGTCTATGCTGTGGCCATTTTCGGGCATCAAAGAGGCGCGCATGGAGCGCGAATCCCTGTTGCAACACCTCGAATCGCTTGAATTGCGCCTGCAGGAATCCGCCCCCGATAGCGGGCTGATTGCGCTATCGCGGGACGAGATCGGTTGGGAACAAATCACCGGCGCGTTCGGGGAACCTGTAAACGACAGCGTGCGGACCGACTACCTTCGGCTTGCCCGCGTCTACACCGTGCGCGACCCCCTGTGCCGCCAAGCCAAAGAATTGTGGGTCAATTTCGGCGTCGGTTCCGGGGCGACGTGGGCAACGCAGGATGCTGGTACAGAGCGGAAGATCAAGGCCTTTTGGACCGACCCGAAAAACCGCGTGGTGTTTTCCACGGCTGGCCAGCGCGCACTTGCCGCCAGCCTGTTCGTGGACGGCGAAGTGATGCTGCTGTTTTTCCCCGGCAATCCGGGCCGGGTCCGTATGATCGATCCCCTTGAGGTCAAAAAGATCATCACCGACCCGGAGGACATCTACACCGAGGCCGCGCTGGTGCGGTCCTACACCAACGCCGCCGGTGTGTACCGCGAGGCAAAATACGCCATGTGGGATTACGACGGGGACGCCATGCCGGACGGCGTGGAACCAGGCGTCTGGGCCTTCCATTACCGGCTGACCGGCACGCATGGCCGGGGCCATTCCGGGCTGATAGCCGCGCTGGATTGGGCGAGGGCGCACCGCCAGTTTATGAAGGCCAGATCGGTAATACAGCAGGAAATTGCAAAAGTAGTGCGGAAATTGAAGGTCAAAGGCGGCCCGGCGCACGTCAACGCGGCGCGGGCGCGGGAGCAGGCGAGGGCTGCTGCGCGCACGTCCGAACGCGGGGCAACGCCGCCGATTGCGCAAACCTACATCGAAAACGAAGGGCAGGACCTGCAGCCGACCGCACAGGAAACCGGCGCGCAGGCCGCGCAAGTGGACGGCAATATGCTGTTGCAGGTGTTCGGGGCCGGGGTAGGCATATACCCGCACTATTTCGGCGCGGGCGAGGCGTTCCGGCTGGCGACCTCGACGGCTATGGAACTGCCGATGTTGCGAACGTTTGAGGCGTTCCAAGCGATACTGAAACAGATCTATAGCGACCTCATTTTGGCCGAACTCGACGAGAGGGACATATCCATTGAGGACGCGGGGATCACTGTAACATTACCCGAACCGTACCCGGTGTCGCGGCAAACCATGTTGCAGAACATAAACGCGACACTGGTACAGTTCCCGCAATTCGGTGAATCCGAGGATATCCAAAAATTCGTACTACACCTGTTGAACGTGCCCGATCCCCAAGCGGTGTTGGACGGGTACGCGGAAGCCCCGGCGACCGAATCGGGCCGGATGTTGCGCGAATTCACGCGGCTACTTGTCAAGGCGAGGGAATCGAAGTCCGGGAGCGGCTGCGCATGTTGACCGTACCGCGCGAGATAGACGCGATTCTGTCGGAGTGTACCGGCGAAATGGTAGACCGGATACTCGAAGCGGCGGTTGCCAGCCACGCGATAGACTCGCGGATGGGCCGGATGCACGAGAAACGGTTCCGGCGCGTGACGGCGGCTTATGGCGCGCTGTTCCGCGCGGCGGCCACCCGCGAATTTATCGGCGGCGTCGTGCGCCAAGTGGCGGACGAGGTGAAAACGGCGGCAGATCTTGCGGGTATAACCGAGTCTACTAGCGACATGGTACAGGAACGCAAAGTGTCTTGGGATGAAATCGTTGGCGAAACGGCGCAAACCGCCACCAAAAAGTTTATGGCGCCCGCGATTGATTATGTGGAAAAACGTTTGATTCCAGCGGCGGAGCAGGCCTATCAGGATGCGTTGTCATACGCCTATGAGACATCGTGGAACGGCAAACGGACCGTTTCGGTGGCAAAAGCAAAAACCTATGCGCGGCAACGGGCGAAAAACCTATTCGACGATCTGTCAGGCGCGGACAACAGGCGTATCGGCAAAGCCATTGCGGACGGCATCGGGCGCGGCGATTCAATTCAGTCTATCGCCGATTCCATATTCGACACCGTGCAGGACGATACAATGACAGCGGAACGCGCCAAAGTCATCGCGTCCACCGAGGCAAACAACGCGCTGAACGCTGGCGCAATGGCCGCCGGGGCCGATATGGGCTACGACTCGAAAATCTGGGTCGACGTGGGCGATGAAAAGACCTGCGAAACATGCGAGGGAAACGCCGCGATAGGTGTAATATCTATGGGCGACACATTCCCAAGCGGCGATTCCTACCCGTCGGCGCATCCGAATTGCCGGTGTTATGCCCGGTACGTCATGGCGGACGGTAGCGAACCGGAATTATAGGAGGCTGGCCATATTATGACAGTAACGAAACTGGAACACGGGCACAGGTACCCGGCGGCGGCGTTCGCGTATGCCGGGGACAATGTGCCGGTAGAAAATTGGAAGTTGCGCCTCTGGGAACATGGCAAGGGGCTTGACGCCGAAACGGTTATCGAGGCGGCCCGCAACCTGCCGAATAGCGGCCTATCGAAAGATGCGCGGTTGCAGGCGCGCGCGAAAATCCGGTCCGCGCTGGTAAAATGCGGCGTGCCGGTTGAACGCTGGCCCGAAACGATACCAGGCACGGTAAACGCCAGCGTCACGGAATCGGCTGTACTGGAGGGATGCGACACCGGCAAAACGGCCGAGGTGGTTGTGATTCGCCCCGGATTCAATTCAAGCCGGAAACGGTTCTACACTAAAGAGGCGCTGGAATCGGCCATACCGATGTTCGATGGCGTGAAAATGTACATCGACCATCAAACCGACAAAGAGGACGCGGAGCGGCCAGAGGGAAGCCTGTTGCGATTGGGCGGCGTTTTGCGGAACGTGCGTATGCGCGAATCGGACGGCGCGATTGTGGGAACTGCGCACATCGTGCATGACGGACTGCGCCAGATGCTGGTGAACCTAAGCGAATCCAATTTGCTAGGCACAATAGGCGTGTCCATAAACGCCATAGCCGCTATGTCTAGGCGTACTATTGACGGGGTACACACGTTTGTTGTAGAATCCATCCGTAAAGTCCGTTCCGTGGACTTCGTGACGGAACCCGGCGCGGGCGGCGAGGTGCTGGTATGCGAATCGGCGGACGCGCTGGAAGCGTTGGACCGCGAAACACTGGAAGCATTGCGCCCGGATCTGGTAGAACAGATAGCGGGCCAACCGTATGAGGAAACTGATACAATGGATGAATTAGCACAGGTCAAATCCGAACTGGAATCGTTGCGCGCGTCTTACGACTCGTTGCGGGCCGAAAACACCGCGCTGGCGGCGGAACGCGACGCATACAAGGCGAAAATCGAGGAGTTTGCCGCGAAAGCCCTTGAACAGGAAAAGGCCGCGAAAGTGGCCGAGGCCGCCGCGCAAATCCAAAAGATTCTCGCCGAATCGAAACTGCCCGATGCCGCCAAAACGCGGATCTCGAAACGGTTCGAGAACGCGGAATCCGTGGATGGCGTGAAAGAGGCCGTCGAGGAAGAGCGCGAATATCTGAAATCCGCCGGTATACCGGGCGTCGTGAAAGAATGCGGCGGTACGGTTCCGGCCAATTCGCCCGACAATTCGGGCCAAAAATCAATCGAATCGCTGAAGGAATCGTTTGTCGCGTCGTTTATGTCGCGCGGCAAACCACGCGACGAGGCCATTCGTTTGGCTGAAATCGCCGCACGCGGGCACAGATAGCAGCCTGCCATAACCAGAAACGTAGTACACTACAACTGAAGGAGCCTAGACATGGCGTATTCTATCAACCCCTACGAGGTGGGCGGAGATGCCGGTAAACAGCGGTTTGCCGGCGAAATCCTGACCCTGCTCGAATCCACGTTGACGCATCCATCGCACACGGACGGCCTTGCCGACGCGGGCGATCCGGTGTATGTCAACGGACTGCACGGCGTAGCACTCGAAAGCGCAAGCGCGGCCACCGACTACATTGCGGTGTCCACCAAAGGCGTCTGGGATCTCGCTGTCGTGCCGCAAAACGGCGGCGGCAACAGCAACGTCGCGGTCGGCGATACGATTTATATCGCGACCGACACCGGCATTCTGTCGAAGATCAACACCGGCGTCGTGTTCGGATTCGCGCTTGGCGCGGCCACCGGCGGATCTTCGGCCACGGTGATCCCTGTTTGCCTGTTGCCCCAAGTAACGACCGTAACGGCTGTTGGGAATGTGGTAGGACAGTATTTCACCACGTCGTACCAGTTCGCTGCTGCGGACGTCGCGAAACAGATCTTCGTTGCACCGGCGGCATGTTCGGTGGTTTCGGCGTCGTTGAGGTACGGCACGGCGGCGGGACAGGCTGGAACGCTGACCCTCGAAAAGTGCGGGGACGGCGAGGCGGCGGGCGCTGGCGATGTTTGCCTCGCGGCTGCGTTCGATTTGGCGTCCACTCCAAACACGGACATCATCAAGGCCGCCACGGCTGACGGCAAAGAGGATCTCGTGCAGGGCGATGCGCTCCGGCTGAAACTCGCTTCCGGCGCGGCCACGTCTTTGGCGGACGCGATCATCACCGTAGTGCTGGCGTGGGCATAACAGGACAACACTAAACGGGTTGTGCTATGCGAATAGTACAACACGGAAGGATTGAACAATGGAACTGATGAAACTTATGGAATCGTGGGACGGCCTCCAAGCGATCCGCGAAACCCGCAAACCCGCCGATTGGACTGACCGGCTGGCCTCGTTCAACCGGCTGGTCGAAAACACCGACCGGCTGCCCGATCACGAGTGGACCTACCGCCTGAAAGAGGCTCAGGGCGCGTCGGATTTCAATTACTTGATGGCCGATACCCTCGACCGCCAGTTGTTGGCGGCCTACGAAGCGGCGCCCCGCGTCATGCGGAACATTGCGCGCATTTCCACCGTGCCGGATTTCCGTACCGTGAAACGGTTCGGGATTTCCAACACGGTGACGCGGCTTCAGGAAGTGCCCGCGCTGGGCGAGTACCAGATCGGGCGGTTGGATGACGCGAAATACGAGTACGCCGCGAAAAAGTACGGCGCGCTCGTGCCGTTTTCGTGGGAGTCCTACATCAACGACGACCTCGGCGTGTACCGGTCGTTGCCGGAATCCCTTGCGAACGCTGCGGTGGCGACCGAGGAATTCCTGTTGACCAAACTGTTCTGGAACAGTGCTGGTCCGCTGGATTCCTACTTCGCCACCAGCGTAGGACAGAACGGCGTGTCCTCGTTGCCGTTGACGGTGCAGAACCTTGAAACGGCTATCGCCGAAATGACGGGCGCTGCCACGTACCGCGTCAAGGAATCCCCGGTTGCGAACATTCCGCGATACCTCGTGGTGCCGCCCGCGCTGGAACTGGAAGCGGAACGCATCGTAGCTTCGGCCACCCTTGCGTGGTTGACCCCCACCACGGGCGCGTCGAACGTCGCGGCTGGCACGTTGAATGTTGTCGCGAACCGCGGACTGAAGGTTCTAACCAACCACTGGATCCCGACCGTCGTAACCACCGGCTCGCTGGCTAAAACCACGTGGGCGCTGTTCTCGGAAAGCATCAAGCCGTGCGAGCTCGGATTGCTTCGCGGCCATGAAAGCCCGGAGATTTTCCTGAAGTCCGCGAACGCGCAAAGCGTTGGCGGCGGACAGGCCGATCCGTTCACGGGCGGTTTCGAGAACGACGCGATTGCGTACAAGGTGCGCTACTGTATGGGTTGCGTTGCGCTTGACCCGCGCGGCGGCTGGGCCAGCGACGGCCAGTAACAGAAGACCGCATCGGTGGTGAACCGATGATGTAGTACAGTTGAAACGGTTTTGCCGGGCGGCGCGCGCCAGTTCGCTGTCGTCGAACCTGCAATAGCGGCCTATGCGCCGCCCGGCATACCCAAACCGAGGGAGTCACATGCGTAAAATATCAGATATTCAAATCATGCTGGCGGCAACGGCCTTCGCGCTGGTTTCCTGTGTGGCGGTCCTGTTTTTGGTCGCCGCGCAACCGGCGCACAGCGACAGCACGCGGCAGGTGCTTGCCAAGGGCGTTTTTCGCGAGTACGCAACCGGAGCAAACACGATAGCAATTGAGGTTGCGCCGCGCATGCCGTGTCGCATCGAAAGCATCTCGATCATCGTTGATGGTGAACCCGGCGGAGAGGAGGTTTTGGCGGGCGCGATACTGATTGACGGCAACGTCGCGCTACCTGTATATGTCGGCGGGGTGGATATCAAGGGTAAACAGTATGGCGTAATACTGCCTGTGTCGAATATCTACATGAGCAAGACAGATACCCTTATGCTTTCGATGGACAACGAAGACGAACTCGGATACGTGATCTCCGTGACGTGGAGCGCATTGTAGGCCATGACGGACATTGAAAAAGTGCGCGTGCTGTGTTCGGACCGCCGGTCAGAATTTTTCACCGACGAGGAACTGGAAATGTTCCTTGAAATGGAAGGCGGCGACGCTCGCATGGCGGCTGCCGATGCACTTGACGCGATGGCTTCAGACGCCGCGCAGGTGGCAAAAGCGCAAGCCAGCGGCACCTTTTCAGTTGACACCAAAAGCATACCTGATGCGCTCAGGAAATCGGCAGCATCGTTGCGCGAACAGGCGGCAAACACGCCATATTCGGCAACGTTCGAGCCGGGTGCGTTCCCGTGGTATTCTGTAGGAGACTAGGACAGTGGCCGTACAAGGTAAATGGACAAGTGGCGGACTAGAGAACCTGCTAACCGATACGGTCCAGTTGTGCCGACCAGACGCCGTTTGGGATGGTGAGGGCGTTCGGCAGGAAATCGGCGAAACAACGGAAATTCGCGCGGCGGTCACTTTGTACGAGGGCCGGACCGTGCTTGTATTCGATGCAAACGAGGATGTTAGAGTTGGGGATCTGATACTTGCCCCAAACATAACCGACTAGGAGACTGGTACAATGGCAATGACTTTGACTATGGATGCAAGGAACGCGCTTGCGGATTTTTTCGCCTCATGTCTTGACGGCGGCACGATGGTATTCAAGACCTCCGGCGATTCCGAGGTTGCGACCTGCACGTTTGGCAATCCGGCTTTCGGTTCGGCGTCGAATGGTGTCGCGATCGCCGAGGCGATCACTCCTGACACGGACGCTGCTGGCGGGATCGTAGATCACGTCGTTTTGATTGCGCCGGACACGACGGAACTCTGCACATTGACGGCCACAGTGACCGGCGGCGGTGGAGACGTCACCATGTCGAATCTGACCATCGGTAACGGCGACACCGTCGAGGTTACTGGCGGCACTATTACATGGCCGGAATCGTAATCCGAAAATAGATAGGAGACTGTATTATGAGACCCACCAATACAGGCAAATATGGCGAGTTTATCGCTGGCAGGATTGAATCGCGGAACCCGTTCAAAGGATCCGGCGCGGCTGGCGTCAACCTGTGGCCGATTCCTGAACCGCAGGCGTCGTTCGATGTGAAGGTCACCACGGCGGCTGAAAAGGCCGAAATGACGGCGGCGGCGGATACCGGCGAGGCAACCGACAACGACGGCGCGGCCACGGACGGCGTGCAGCCGGAGGGATAATCCGACATGGCGACAACGTGGCTGGTTCCAAAAAACAACGTCACGGCTACACTGGCGAACCCGCTGACTAGCACACAGACCGAATTGACGGTTGCCACCGGGCACGGGGCGCGGTTCCCTTCAACGTTCCCGTTCCGGGCATTGGTGGCGCGGACCGAGATCGTCCAGTGTACTAGCAGAACAGGTGACGTGTTGACTATCGTGCGCGAACAGGAGGGCACGACGGCGGCGGCATCGTACCCGGCGGGGTCCAGCGTACAGATGACTGTTACGGCCGGATATATGGAACAGGTGCAGGCGTCCGTTGGCGCGCTGGAAACCGGCGCGGGCGCGCACGACGCGCTATCGGTTACGGGCGCGAGCACTCTAACCGGCGCGGTGACGGCTCCTAGCGCATCCAACGCGATCCGGATCGGCGCTTTGTGCAATATGACCACGCCGCCCGCGATCGGCGCGACATCGCCGAACACCGGCAAATTTACGACATTACAGGCCACCGGCAAAATCACCGGGCCTGCGGGCACATCGTCTGGCGCGCCGCTGAACATTCCGCAAGGCGGCGCGCCGAGCGCGCCTGTCAACGGCGACATTTGGACAACGTCGGCAGGAATTTATATACGGATCAACGGCGCGACCATCGGCCCGCTGATCAGCGC
>DAOTMJ010000079.1 GCA_035450225.1 Candidatus Hydrogenedentota bacterium | reverse complement strand
AGAGTGCCAGCTTCCCAAGCTGGATGTCGCGGGTTCGAACCCCGTGTCCCGCTCCATAATAATCATTTATGCGCCAACAGTTCTTCGGAGTGATTGTTGGCGCTTTTATTTTTAGATCCCATTTGAGTGACCGGGGGATGTCGGCGCCTTCTGTTTCCACAGACCAAGGGGAACATACCGAGGGGCGCAAGGGTTCCTCGGGTAAGCGCGCGAATCTGTCCTTGGCAATACGTTGATGTGTCAGGCGCCATCGTGAAAGCGACACGAGATCACATTTACCCATTATTCAAAAGGCATCTTTCCTGAACATTTCTACGTATAGAAGCGGTGTCCGGCAAAGCCTTGTTTTTATGACTATTCAAGACACTCTCCCCCTGTGTCTTGCTGTGTTGCGATTTGTTATGGGATCAACCGGATGAAACCAATCGGGATTTGTAGGATAATTGAATATCGCCAAAGTCGTCGAATCGGCATTCGGCGTAACCGGCCGTTGCGGTGAATGGGCTTGCCATTAGGAGCGGAAGGAGGTAGGGAGATGAATCGGAGACGTTTTCTGGCGGGAAGTTTGGCGGGTTCCGCGTTGGCTTTCGCCGGCATGGCGATGAAGGCGGGGGCGGATGCGCCGCGCTGGAAGGCCGGCTTGGGGCTGAACGGCTTTATGTCGTCCGCCGATGCCCATGGGAAGAGTTATCCCATCTGGGAGATCCTGGATTTCGCGGCAAAGTCGGGTTTCGACGGGATTGAACTGGTGGATGGCTGGCCGATGGGGGGGTATCCGTCGCCGGATGCGCCGGAACGCGTGGCTGCGCTGAAAACGCTTTATGATCGCTATGGTTTGCGCATCTACACGATCCAGACCTTCGGCGCGGACGCCTATGCGGCGGATGCCGCGGCGCGCCGGGAGTGGCTTCGGCAATTTGCGGATTACGTGCGCCTGGCCCAACAACTGGGCTGCGTGTTCGTGGGACATTGGCCCGGCGGCGACCTGCGCGGGCAACCGGACGTGGATCGCGCGATCGAAGCCCTTTCGGGCAGTTATCGCGAAGCGGCGCGGATCGCGTCCGACTCGGGTCTTTACCTGTCGTTCGAGATCGAGCCGCCGTTTCTGTTCAACACGCCGGATCATCTTCAACGGATCCTTGCCGGCGCCGATCATCCGGCTTGCAAGACGAATTACGATCCCAGCCATTTCGACTGTATGACGGGCAGCCGGGGAAAACCCGAGGACATGCTCCTTCAACTTGGCGTGAAACATATCGGCCATGTGCATCTCACGGATACGGACGGTTCAATGTACCGGGGGACATCGAAGCATCTGGCCTGCGGCGACGGTCATTGCGACATTCAGGCGTCGCTGAAGGCCTTGTGGGACGGCGGTTATGCGGGCTGGATCATGATTGACGCATGGATGATTGAAGACGTCTATCGCGCCGCGCGCATGGGAAAACAGGCCATTGACACGGCGCAACGGGCCTTTTCCGGTTGAGACCGTATTTCAAAAGTTCCTGGATCAGACGCCCCGCGAATTGACAGGCTGGACAGTCTATCTCTGACGTTTTTACAGGCTGGACAGCCTGTCCAACGGAAAATATTCGGATGCCGTATAAAGTATGCCTGTAAAGGCGGCGGGGGGGGCGCTTTCATCCCGTTTCCGCGGCGATATGTTGTTCCCATTCGGCGTAGAGGGCCTGAAGATCCTCCTTGAGGCCGTCGTACTCTTCCTTCAGCCGGCGTGCGGCCATGTAATCGGACGGATCGAGCGACGCGAATCGCTGGTCGAACGCTTCGATCATTTCCTCCATCGCCTCGATGTTGCGTTCGATTTCATCGAGTTGTTTGCGGCGTTTTCGGCTTTCACGTTCGGCGGATTTGTCCTTGCCGGACGGTTTTTTCCGGATACTCATCGGGTCGCGGGCATGTTTGGGTTGCGGCGCGGCAACGGCGTTTTCCTGTTCGGTTTTCCGGTGGTAGTCCGAGTAATTGCCGAGATACACAGACGCCGTTCCGTTCTCGACGACGATGAGACGGTTGACAAGGCGATCGATCAGTTGGCGATCGTGTGAAACAAGCAGGATCGTCCCTGGAAATTCCTCAAGCGCACCCTCGATGGTCTCGCGGGAGGCAATATCGAGGTGGTTTGTCGGTTCGTCGAGCAAGAGCAGGTTCGCGCCGCCCAAGACGAGTTTCGCGATGGCCACCCGGCTCAATTCCCCTCCGCTGAGCGCCGACAACGGCTTGAAAATGTCGTCGCCGGTGAACAGATAGCGTCCCATGTAATTCCTCACGCGCTCCGGGGTCAAATCGGGCCGCAGGGCGCGAATTTCGGCGAGGATGTCATTGGCCCGGTTCACGTCTTCATGGTGCTGCTGGTAGAAACCGATGCGCACCTTGTGGCCCAGTGTTACTGTTCCCGTTCCGATCGGAAGACGGCCCGCCAGATGCCGCAGCAGCGTCGTCTTGCCTGAACCGTTCGGGCCGATGATGCCGACGCGTTCGCCCCGTTCGACGTGGAACGACAGTCCTTGGTATAGCCGCAAATCCCCGTAGGCCATCGCCAGTCCTTCGGCCTTGAGCACCCATTGCCCGCTGCGCACGACGTCGCCGAAGGTAAATTTCACCGAGGCCGATTCCGGCGGCGGCGCTTCGAGCCGCTCCATTTTTTCGAGGCGCGCGATACGGCTCTGCACCTGATCCGCCTTTGTGTTCTTGTACCGGAACCGCTCGATCCAGCTTTGTTCCTTTTCGATGAAGGCCTGCTGGCGCTCAAAGGCCTTTTGTTGCTGCTCGCGGACTAGCGCCTTCTGTTTCCGGTAGAACGCATAGTTTCCCGAATAGTTCGCCAGGGCGCCCCGTTCGACTTCGACGATGCGCGTGACGACGTGGTCGAGCATGCGCCGGTCGTGGGTGATGATGACGATGGCCTTCGGCGATTCGAGCAGGAAGGTTTCGAGCCATTCCTGCGCCTCGATATCGAGATGATTTTCCGGTTCGTCCAGCAGCAGCAGATCAGCGTCCTGCAACAGGATCAGCGCGAGCATGAGGCGCGTCCGCTGGCCTCCGCTCAACGCGTTTACCGGCAGGTTGTAATCCGCCTCGCGGAAGCCCAGCCCATGCAAGACGCGTTTTGCCGTCGTGTGGAACGTGTATCCTCCGCGCGCCGAAAACATGTCCTGCAATGCGCCGTACCGGTCGTGAACAGACTCGTCGCCCGCCGCCATGCGGTGCTCCAAGTCCGCCAAGACCTTCTCCATTTCGACGAGTTCCCGAAACGGCATCATCGCCGTGTCGAAGATGGTATCGCTCATGCCGAGGTCCGGCATTTGCGCAAGACACGCGATTCGCGCGCGCCGCATGCGCTCGATGGTTCCGCTGTCCGGTTCGAGTTCGCCCGTGATCAGGCGAAAGATGGTGGACTTTCCCGTGCCGTTCCGGCCGATCAGGCCGATTTTTTCGCCTTCCTCGACGCGAAAAGAGATGCCGTCCAGCGTCGGTTTGCCGCCGAAGGTCTTTGTCACGTTTTCCAATCGAATCAAACTCATTGCAGAATCCGAATAACGCCCGGCGCTTTTTGGCTGTTTGGATCCCCGGGCCGGGAAAGTATACGCGGCGCCGCCCCGAAGGGTCCAGTGAAACCCAACGATGCGCCGGACGGTCATAGATATGCACAAGGCTCGGTATGCGGCAGGGTAGTGCCGTGCGCCGGGACGCTTCCGAATGCGGAGGAGATTGCGGAAGCGGGAAGTTGTATTGCGAAGGAGGATGTTGTCATGTTGTTTCGGTCGTGGGTGGGGGTTATTTCCCTTTTGGCGGCGGTTGCGTTGGTTTCCTGTGCTCGTGAAGAGCCATCCTTGGATGCCGACAAACTGCTTGAACGCGCCAAGCAGTACGATGTCCGCATTTTGCGCGATACATGGGGCGTGCCGCATGTGTTTGGCAAAACGGATGCCGATACGGCTTTCGGCATTGGTTTCGCCCATTCGGAGGACGATTTTGCGACCATCCAGGAAAGTCTCCTGGCGGGACGCGGGGAACTCGCCTCGGTCAAAGGCCTCAAGGGCATGCCGACCGATCTGCTGGCTGCGGCCATCCGCCTCTGGGACGTAATCAATGCCAAATACGAAACGGATCTAAGTCCTGAAATACGCGCCGTCTGCGAGGCCTATGCGGACGGTGTCAATCTGTATGCGGCGCAACATCCGGAAGCCATGCTGAAACCGGAAGTCTTTCCGGCGACCGGCAAGGACGTTGTGGCGGGTTTCGTGCTGAAATCCCCGCTTTTTTTCCGGCTCGACCGCGAACTGAAAGACGTGTTGTCCTTCAAGCGAAAACATCCTGTCTCGCAAAAAAACGTTGCGGAAGCGCCTAACGCGGCCCAGTCCCAAAGCCTCAATCAGGGGGATGCTTTCTTTGCCCGTAATTTCTGTGAACCTTGCAGGGAAGTTGTGGAGAAAGAAACTAAAAACACCGCCGCGCGTGAGGGAATATCGCTGTTTGACATTTTTACACGCGGCGTCGAACCGGGATCGAACACGGCCGCCGTGGCGCCCTCGCGTTCGGCGGATGGTTGGACTCGGCTCAACATCAATTCGCACCAGCCATGGACAGGGCAGGTGGCATGGTACGAGGCCCATCTGCATAGTGAAGAAGGGATGGACATCGTGGGCGGACTGTTTCCCGGATCGCCCATTATCCTGCACGGACACAACCGCAATCTCGGCTGGGCCCACACGGTGAACCAGCCCGACTTGACCGACGTGTATGTCCTCGAGATGAATCCCGACAATCCGAACCAGTACCGCTTCGACGGCCAATGGCGGGATTTGGATGTCCGGTACGCCCGGATCAAATGCCGCATCGCCGGGCCGATCCAATGGACATTCAAGCGCGAGGTATCCTGGTCGGTGCACGGCCCGATCATCCGGCGGCCGCACGGCGTGTATGCGATTCGCTATGCGGGCATGGGGGAGATCCGGCAGATCGAGCAATGGTATCGAATGGGGAAATCGAGGAATTTCGAGGAATGGCAGGCAGCCGTCAAGATGCGCGGAATCGCCTCGTTCAACATGGGGTACGCGGACCGCGAAGGCAACATTTACTATCTATATAACGCCCTGTTTCCCGTGCGGCAGGAAGGTTACGACTGGAAACAGTACCTGCCGGGCGATACCTCGGAAACGCTTTGGACCGAGTTCATTCCGTTCGAGAAACTGCCGCAAATTAAAAATCCGGCCGCGGGATTTGTCATGAACTGCAACAACACGCCGTTTCAGACAACCGCCATCGGCGAAAATCCCAAGCCGGAGGATTTTTCGCCCACCTTGGGCATAGATACGGATATGACGAACCGGGCCTACCGTTATCTGGAGCTACTCGGAAGCGATGAAAAGATCTCCGGGGAAGAATTCCTCGAATACAAATTCGACATTGCCTATTCGGACAAGTCCGATGCGCGCAAGTTGTTGGACGAACTTTTCGCGATGCCGCCTTCGGACGATCCGCTTGTGCGCGAGGCGGTTGATTTGCTGAAGACATGGGACTACCGGACGGACGTGGACAATCGCGTGACGGCACTGGCGATTTTGACCTTGGAACCGATTGTGCGCGCACGGATGTTTGGCGGCACGGAACCGGATCGCATTCAACTGCTGAAAGAACGCGCGGCCATGCTCAAGGAAAAATACGGGCGGCTCGATGTGCCCTGGGGCGACATCAACCGGCTTGTGCGCGGCAACGTGGACATCGGTCTGAGCGGTGGCCCCGACACCCTTCATGCCGTTTATGGCAATCTGGCGGACGGCCGTCTCGTGGGCATGGCCGGGGATTGCTATATTCTCGTCGTGGAATGGGACCCGGATGGAAAAGTACATTCCGGCAGCGTTCACCAGTTCGGCAGTGCGACGATGAGGCCCGAATCGCCGCATTACGCGGACCAGGCGCCCCTGTTTGCCGCATGCAAGTTGAAACCCGTCTGGCTCGATGAGGCGGACATCCGCGCCAACCTTGAAAAGGAATACCGGCCAGGCCAATAGACCGGTCATGGGTTTTCTTTTTCGTTGCGTTGCATTGTCCAACCGCTCGTGCCATAATGAATAGGATTCATGGGGTTTTGCAGGGGAACTGTGTCCATGGTCACTTTCGACAGATTATGCGGCCGGGCGGATGCTTTATGAAGGATTCCGACAAGGCAGGGCGCGATATCAGCGCTGTCACGCGTGGCCGGCGAACCCTGCTTTTTATCGCAGTTGGGTCGTTATTGCTTGGCGGCGGCATCGAACTGGCTGGACGTTATCTGTACGCCAAGTTGGACATCGGATTTGAAATCACGGGAACGCTGACGCTTCTGGCGCTCATCGTGGCCTGTGCGCCCTCCATCTACGTGTTTTACCGGCTGGGGACGTCGCCATGGATCATGCGCACCATCACGGCGGGGGTAGCGTTGTGCATTTTATCGCAGGCCGTCAGCTTGGCCGATTTCATGCGTCTTCCCATCATTGATGCGCCGCTTGAAGCCCTAAATCAGATCTTGGGACTCGAAGACGTCTTATTGATCGCCGGCATGTTTCTTCTTTGCGGTAGTTTCTATCTGACCATTTTTTATTTGTCCGTCACGGCGGATCGAATGGCCGAGGACCGCGCGCGTCTCTCGGTCGAGGCCGAGGCGCACCGCCGAACAGCGCAGACGCTTTGCGATAGCCAGGAAGCCCTTCGGGCGGCCAACGAGGAAGTCGAGCGGCGCGTGCGCGACCGCACGGAAAAACTGGCGGAATCCAACCAGCGCCTCGAGTGCGAAATTCAGGAAAGGAGCCGGGCCGAAGCGGCCCTTCGGCAGAGCGAGAAATGGTATCGTTCGCTGGCGGAAGCCACCCGTGAAGTCATATACATTGTGTCGCGCGACGATACCGTGCTGTATGCCAACAGCGAAGCGGGTAAACAATTGGACCTTCCGGTTGATCGAATTATCGGACGCAAACGGACCGAATTGTTTCCGCCTCACATCGAGGAACAACAGCGCAAAAGCCTGGAGCGGGTGTTTGCGTCGGGCGAACTTTTCCGCACGGAGCATCCGGCGGTGTTTCGTGGCCGGCTCGCGTGGCAGGACACATTTCTTGTGCCGTTGCGCGACGATGACGGCGCCGTGACCGCCGTGATGGGCGTTTCGCGCGACATTACCGCGCGCAAGACGGCGGAGTCCGCGCTGCATGACCGTTTGGCCATGGAAGAAATCGTGTCGAAGATAGCCACCCGCTTTGCCGGCATCGAAACAACGGACATCGGCAAGGAGATTTGCCACGGCCTTTCGGTAATCGTTCAGTTCATGCAGGCGGATCGCGGGTCGGTCGTTCACTTCAACCCCGAGGCGTCAATCATTCTCCGGATGGAGGAGTGGTGTTCGCCGGGAATTCCGTCCCAGGTCGAAAATCTGGTGGGTCTGGACATGGCGCCCCTGCGATGGACCTTGCGACAATTGAGCCGCGGGGAAATCATTGTCATCCATTCAAATCGCGATTTGCCGCCCGCCGCGTCGGCCGAACGTGAAAATCACGAACGACGTGGCATTCGCGGGGCGATTCTGGCGCCCATGCGTGCCGGCAACCGTCTTTTGGGATTCATCGCCGTGACCATGCACCGAACCGAAAGAACATGGTCCGACAGCGACATGCGGCTGATGCACATTGTGGCCAATCTGTTCACAAGCGTGATTGATCGGGCAAGGTCCATCGAGTTGCTGGAGGCGAATGAGCGCAAATACCGCACGTTGCTGGAAGGCCTGCGCGACGCGGTTTTTCGCATCCGGCTGCCGGACGGCGTATGCGAGTACATGAGCCCGTCCGCATTGGACATCTTCGGCTATCCGGCCGCTTCATTTACCGAAACGCCCTTTTTTCTAACCCAAATAATTCACCCCGACTTCAAGGAGGAACTGGAAAAACTCTTTAGGGAAGCCGTCCGGGGTAACGCGCCGAACGGTTACGAGTGCAAAATTATCGATCCGGAAGGGAAGGAACGCTGGATTTTTCTTTCGAGCGCCATCATCGCGGACGAAGAAGGCAAGCCCGTGGCCGTCGAGGGTGTCGTCCGCAATATCAGCGAGGAGCGTATTGCCCAGCGCCTCATCGAGGAACAGCGGGCCAAACTGGTCGAGTCGCAGAAAATGTCCATCCTGGGCGAAATGGCCGCCAATATCGCCCATGAAATCAACAATCCGCTCGCGATCGTTTCCGGTTCCGCCGAGCAGATCCGAAAAGCCGTGCAGCAGGGTCTGCTCACGCAGGAGATGAGCGATCGCCTTTCGGACGCCATCATGCGCAACGCGACGCGCATTCAGACGATAATCAAGGGATTGCGCAATTTCACACGGGATGGCGAGGAAGACCCCTTTCATGAAACGGCCGTGCGGACGATCGTCGAGGATACCGAGTCCGTTTGCCGCGAACGGTTCGTCTCGTACGATGTCCATTTTCAGGTCGAACCCGTTTCTGAAACGCTGTGCATCGAATGCCGTCCGACGCAGATAATGGAAGTGCTGGTCAATCTGCTGAGCAACGCGCTGCATGCGGTCGAGGAGTCCGCCGAACGTTGGG
Source organism: Candidatus Hydrogenedentota bacterium (assembly GCA_035450225.1). NCBI lineage: Bacteria > Pseudomonadati > Candidatus Hydrogenedentota > Candidatus Hydrogenedentota bacterium. Next base: position 36 of record DAOTMJ010000079.1, on the reverse strand, counting down.
TGTCGCTTGCCGTGCGCGATCTCGGCGGCGACATCG